>NZ_JH114144.1:76750-86322 GCF_000224595.1 Prevotella sp. C561
CTTCCGAAAAAGACTCTCGTATATGCTGATAAGGGTTATGACTCGGCAGAAAACAAGGAGACACTTGCTCGAATGAAACTAAAAAGTCGCATTATGCACAAAGGGAACAAAGGGCGCATAAGATTACAGAAAGAGAGAAACGCGTCAATGTGGCTATCAGTAAAATTAGGTACAGGGTGGAACGCACTTTTGGTTCCATACACAGATGGTTTAGGGGAGGTACGGCAAGATATGTAGGACTTGCCAAAACACATGCACAGCATATTATGGAGGCTGTTGCCTACAACTTATATCGAACGCCAGGGATAATTGTGTCCAATGCTCTCAAATAAAAGAAAATTGGACACAAATATAGATGATAATAATCGTTTTACGGCATCAATTATAACAATAAACACGTTGGAATATGCTTCTAAACACAACTAAATGGGAATTTCTCTATAAATGAAGGTTTTGCAGAGGTCTCGATTATAGTAAAGCTTTCTGATGCTTATATTGAAGTGTTCTGACGTTTATAACAAAGGTTTTTAGAAACTTATGACCAAGCCTTTCATGAGTTTAGTTCGTTGCTTATGACAGAGGGTCTAGGGTGGGGTAATTAGACAAAGAAATCCCCTTGTTTGTTTGCCGAACAAGTGTTCAGCAACCAACAAGGGGACTTTTTATTTACGTGTTATCGTTCTTACTTAACGCTAATCTTCGCAGCCTTGTTGCCTACACGTACGATGTAGGTACCACGAGCGAGGGAGATGCGAGTGCTGTCGTCAGCAATCTTAGCTTGGTAAACGAGCTTACCATCGATAGTGTAGATAGCTGTTGTAGCATTCTTTGCACCCAGGATATTAATAGCACCATCGTAGAACTGGATCTTAACATCCTTATCTGCACTGACTGCATCAATGCCTGTTGGGGCAGTGAATGTGATGTAGTTTGTGTGGAGAAGGGCATTAGGGAAGTTATCGTTCGCCATCACACAAACAAGTTTCGTGAAATTACTTGTAAGATTCAAAGTAGTTACACCATTCTCAACGGTGTACTCGTCATTAGCTGTAAGCTCTTCACCTTGTAACACACCATCAACATATTGCACATTGCCATCGAACCAGCGGTAGGTAGTAGGCTCACCTCCAACAACCGCCTCAGAGCTGAGATCGACCTTACCATTAACGCACTTAACATCAATTGGGGCCTGAAGGTTGTAAGAGTATTTGTCAAATCGCCTGCCGTTGTTGCTTGGCAATGGCATTGTAGAGAACTTCAGACGGTTGCCAACAACATTGAGAACTCTAAGGTTAGTATTCTTTGATACATCAACCTTTGTAAGTTTGTTAGCGTTCAACCACAACTGCTCCAACTGAGGAAGCTTGTCGAGTGACACGCTTTCGAGGTCGTTATTGCTCAAGTCAAGGTTCCAAAGCATAGGGTTATCAAGTTTGATATCCTTCATCTTGTTGCTTGATAGGTAAGCAACATTAAGGCTTGGCGCCTTTGACAAGTCGAAGGTCTTAATCTTATTACCAATCAATGACACTGAGAAAAGCTTTGGGAACGGTGACAGGTCAACGTCTGTCAACTCATTCTCATCAAGGTTCAAGTCGGTAAGGTTTGGTGCTACAGGGAGCTTAATAGATGTAAGTCCTGCCTTCGAAACAGTGATAAGCTTTGCTTCCTTCATACCAGTGAAGTCAGCATCGGCCATCTTAACGTTTGAGATACTGAAGACTTTCACCTTATCATCAGGCTCAGCAACAAGTACACGTACCTTTGTATTTTGCTTTGACTTAGCTTGGAAGAGCTTGTAAGTCTCTCCAAGTGCATACTGTGTGACGTTACCATTACCCTCCCATTCGATGTAGACAGACTTACCAGGAACATAGCTTGCGAGAGAAAGCGCCACGCTGTCAGTCTGGTTGAGCGTTGTGAATGAAGCCAACTCATACTGTGGGAAGGCGATAGGATGAACGTATGTTGTCTTGAAGACGTTCTGGCCTTCGAAATCGGGGTAGGCAGCATGCGTCATCTCACAATAGATAGAGTCGAGCGCAAGGTTCTTGAACTTAGCAGAACCATCGGTAATGGTATAGTCAGTACCCAACTGTAACGGTGTACCATCCTTCTTCTTCCATACAAACTGAGTCTTAGCACCATTCTTTGTGATGTACTGTTCAGAGAGGTCGATACCTGGTGAAGAGGTTGAAATCTGTAGAACGTGCTGCGGAGCATAGATGAAGTTGCCACGAGAAAGGCCGAAGTCGTTAGGCATATTAGCCAATGTGAAGTAGTTGCCACTGATGTTCAACTTCTTTACAGGTGCAACGCTTGGTATTCCAATCTCGGTCAACTCGTTGTTAGCAACATTGACGTCTTCTATCAGTTCACTGTGGTTAAGGAGGAGACGAGTGAACTTGTTGTAAGAGATATCAAGCATACGCAAGTTGTCGGCATCCTTAAGATCCAGCTTGTTCAGATTGTTATGACTTACATTCAGCTTCGTTACACCATAGATGGTATAGTAGAGCAATGAGTCAATCTGGTTATTACTAATGTTGATATCAGTCAACTTACTCTTATTAAAATAAGATGATGGACCACGGAGATCAACACGTCTTAGCTGATTGTTAGATAAGTCGAGCTTCTCAAGCTTATTGTTGTAAGAGAGGTCAATAGTAGTAAGTCCTGCGTTCTTCAGCGTCAGTATGCGAAGTTCTGTAAGTGCAGAGAGATCGATGTTATCAATATATTGACCGTTAGACTCAAGACTTGTTACGTACTTATCTTGTGGAACATATACAATAATGTTACCTGCGCCAGTACGTGTAGTAGCGATGTTAGGTGTAGCAGGACGCTCTTCCTTAATCTGGAACGGCTTTGTCTCTCCATTACCTAAGTCAACCTTTACTGTTACAGGATTAGCTGCTGTAGCGCCAAGGATACCCACTGACATGTTAATTGAGTCGCCTTCAGATCCAAGACTTGACATTTCAACGGCCTTCTCGTCCTTTCCAAACTCGGCAACAGTCTTTATTCTGAAGTTCTCAGTACGGATAGGGTAGTCTTTAAGACGGCTATTCGTGAACTGTACAAAGACCTGATCATTAAGTGCTTTCTTCAATGTCACCTTACCAGCCTCGTATGAGTAATAGCTGTCATCTAACTCTACAGGCTTTGTTGGGTCGGCCTTTGGAACACGGTAAAGCCTTGCCTGAGTCGTTGTTTTTGGACGAAGTACACGCTTACTAAGGTCGATGACATCACCTACCTTATATGTATCGTTCAACTCCATAGGGTTTTGTTCGTGATAGTACTCAAACCAGTTGCCTGGTTCTGGTAGTGTCGCAAAGTCCATGTAGTTGTATCTTACGTTGACACTATATAGGTTTACGTTCTGACTAACGTCAAGGCTCCGTAGGAGGTTACGGTCGCAAGAGAGTGTAAAGAGTTCTGGATTGTTTCTTAAATCAAGCTCTTTCAAGTTGTTACCACCACAATAGAAATAGTAGAGCTTCGGACAGTGAGACACATCAATGGTCTCAAACTTCACGTCAGTATTGACTGCTCCAGAAGAGTGAGAGATGTAGAGCTGTGTAATCTTTGGGTTATGGCTAAGATCAAGAGTCTTTACACGAGAGTCACCCACATTGAGAATCTGCAATTCTGGGTTCTTTGAGAGGTCTACACTCTCCACGCTTGTCATGTCAAGGCTCAAACGCTGCAGCAGAGGACACTCTGTTGGGTCTGCTACCTTAAGGCTGAGTGTGTGGTAGGCATCAAACGAACGGAGCTTAGGAAAGTTCTTCAGTGTGAAGTTAGGAGAGATATGTCCAATCTGTGGAACCTCCAACACCATAAGATTAGGCATACGACCAATCATCAATGGAGTCTCGGCTGTGAACGGATTGTCCTGCAGGTAGATAACACTTAGGCTCTGTAACTTATCAATATTGAGTGACTTTAAGCTGTTATGCTCCAAGTTTAATACTTGTAGCTTTAGGTCGTCATTAAACTCAATCTGGTCGATCTCGTTACCAGAGGCATTAAAGTAATAGATGTTAGCTGGGTCACCCTTAATCGTTACCCACCCATCATCTGACACTGTACCAGTGTAGAGAGAGCCCTTCATGGTCTGTTCGCCATTCTCATTCTCTACTATGGTTTTATTCACATCGAACTCTTCGTCACCTGAACCACAGTCGATGCTAACGGTAGTTGCATTATCTTTTGCGCCCAACACAAAGGATACTTGTGCTGTAATCCCACTACTCTTAGCTTTAGCAGGAATGTTAGTATGGAACTTGATGATCTGTTGATCGTCTTGCGCATGGGTAGCAAGCGAGCTCCAAAACATTGCCATCACTAAGAGAAGAAAGGATGGCAGAAAAGTAAATTTATGCTTCATATATTTATAAATATTATAGTTTTCTTATATTATAGCATGTGATTAATTATCGTATTCCCAAGGGTTAAGAGTGTTAGTCCTATCCTTTGGGAATATTATTCGACGTTTATCAAGCCTTAATAGATAACGATACGTTGTGCCTTACCACCATTTACTTGAATCAAGTAAACGCCCTTGTTCCATGAAGAAGCATTAACGTTAAGTTCGTCACCTTGTGCTGAGAGTGAGTGAACCAACTGTCCGCTAAGTGAGTAAGCACGTAGATTCAGCTGCTTTGCACCAGCAAGGAAGGCTGAGAAAGAGCGTTCGCCAGTCATTGTAATGACAGGTACAGCCTGACTCTCAGCGTATTTCACGCCATTAATACCATCGGTTTCCTTTTCTTTTAGTACCTGCTTTAAGCCAGCGTAAGCGTCAAACTTACCTGCACCCCACTGTACTGGGTCGCCCGTATTAGTGACATAGTTATCCTTGCGAGCGGTCTGCTGGATGATACGGATTACGTCCTTGACAGTCAAACTTGGGTTTGCTTCAAGCCAGAGGGCAATAGCACCAGCCACAACAGGCGTAGCCATAGATGTACCGAGGGATTGATGCCAGTAGTATTTCTTACCACCTTTCTCCAACTTACCCTGCAATGCCATGTCACCATAGCCTAAGTCGGGATTCTCTACAGCGTATGAATTGACAGAAGAGATGATAGATGCACCCGGAGCACATACGTGTGGAAGGTTTCTACCATCGGCTAATGTACCGAAAGAAGAGAAGCGTGAAGCCTCGCCTTCAGGGAAGTCATCCTCGTCACCTCGCTTGTTGTAACCATAAACAAAGCCGTCGAGAGATGACCAGTGGTTACGTACATTGTAGCTACCAACAGTAACGATGTTTGCAGCACATGCCATATCACTGATAGAACCATTGCGTGTTCCGCTTACGAAACCCTCCTGCTTGTTACTATCGAAGTAGATAAACTGTGCATCACTATAAACTTCAACACGCTGTCCAGGCTTCTTACTCTTTATTTCCAACGCCAGTTTATAGTTGCCATCCTTGTTGTCTTTCTGGTTATCACTGGTCATTATCTGCGCCATAGCGTAGTAACGGCCTGTTTCAGGGTCTATCATAGAAGCTGCTGTGACGTAACCATCGAACGCTTTCGCAAAGGTTTGGTTGATAACAGCACCTGACATTGAATAGTCACCACCTGATGCATAGGTAATAGGTTGACCTTTTGTATTATTTTGAAGAGGGATTCTGACAGCAGCTTTATTGCCACGCTTCGTGTTAGTCACAACTATTTGTAGCTCGAACGCAGTAGAGTCATTACTATAAGCAGCTATCTGTCCGTTACGAAGATTATAGTAGGTCTTACCTCCAGAACTTAAACTATCTGGCTGCATTGGCGTAAGGAAGGTCTTAACTGTCTCTCCCGCAGCATCAAAATTCTTCTTCAATGCGATGCCCATGTTAGCCTCGTTACCTGCAGCAACACAGATAATAGCGTGCTTTCCTTCCTCTGCAAGGAAGCGATTCATTACACTTGTAGAGTCGTGTACACCAATGTTACTACCTAATGAAAGGTTGATAACACATGGCTTTGGCTTCTTTCCTGATAGTTGTGCATACTGTACGATGTCATCAACACCAAATGCAATATACTGGTCACGCAAGTCTCCGCATGAAGCCACAAGCTCTGACTCTGTCGCACAACCATAGAAAGGATTAGGACCAACCACCTTATAAGACTTGTCGTTATCGTTAGTCTTAGCATAGGTGATATCGCCTTTGTATCCACCCGCCATGATTCCTGTAGTGTGAGTACCATGGAACGTAGTGTAGGAATCGGTCGTAAAGTCCTCAATAGCGTATGCGTTATCACGATTAGTCAGGGTGTCAAGTACGGCACGAGGGTAATAGTTATCGAATTGATAACCATCCTTATTCGACTGACTGGCTGTAATCTTACTGATATAACCAAATCGCGTGCTGCCGTCTGGCTTGAGGAAGTTGATATGGTTAGGGTCAATACCACCGTCAACAATACCCGTTACCACCCCTTTACCAGTGTAAGCCTGTGGGAGGTCGACACCTTGGTGAATCTTATCGACACCAATCTCCTTACGAACGACATCCATCTTCTGATAGACACGACGTGGGAGTTCCATACGACGAACGCACTTCAAGGCTGAAATACGCTCAATGTCTTTTATTGGAGCCACGACAATAGCGATATTACCACGTACTCGCAACACCTTTACTCCTTGTGCTTCTAAGTCTGCTCGGTCGTTCTGATCCTTCATTTCGACCATTGCCATTGTGTTTTCTGGTACACTCTTAGGTCGTTCAAACGCGCGTGTTCGACTATTGTACGTAGGTATGGCTGTATTGCGGAGTTTATACAGTTCCAACTGACTTTGTAGGTCGAGCTTCGACTGACCGAATGCCATTCCTGCCGTACAGATACTTAATACTGTAAGTAGAAATTTTCTCATCACTTCTTTATTATAATCTTTTTACCATTAATTACGTAGACTCCATTAGGTAGCTGACTACCTTCTACACGTGTTCCATCAAGGCGATAGACTACAGCCTTACCTTGTTTTACGGCTTCTATGGCGTCAATGCCATCTGTTTCGCCCTTGAGAAGGACCTCCAGACGGTCGCCATTATTCAAATCAAACTCAAAGCTTGTGCCACCAGGGTAGGATGGGTTAAGTTTCGTTCCATTGAGTTTAACCACCATCTTACTCAAGTCATTACCGTATGCACCAAGCATGAAGTGATGATCATCGGCTGAGAACATAACAGTGTTTTCGCCTGTCTGCATCTTTACCGTTGAGTGGTCAGAGCGGTAGAAGTTGAATCCATAGTTCGCAAGGCTGATGTCGTCAATCACAACTATTGCCTTCTGGTCGCGTATAATGGCTGATGTCGTAACCTCAATCGTCATTCCTTCGGTTAGTCTTATCTCGTATGCTCCTTCGTAATTGGCGGTTACGGGATTTCCATTTACCTTCAGTGACTCAATCTTACAACCGCTGTTTGGCTTTATTTGGATAAGGTTGTTCTTCTCTCCTAACTCAATATTATTACTGCCATTCTGTAGGGTTATCACCTTATTATTATAGCTTTGACCCTCATAAGCGGTGATATTTGCTGCGTTGTCAACAGTCAACACAGCTTTTACAGTAGCATATTTATGTGCCTGAACATCAAAGACAAGGTTGTCTTTCACGTAACATTCGTAGTTACCATATATCGTAACGGCAGTCCCATTAACCTTGAAAGCATCTAAGGCATAGTTGCTTTGATCGAAAGTTAATGATAGTTTCGTTCCTGCTTTGAGCTTGAAATCGGCGTCATTGTAGTTCTTAACTTCCACACCATCAGCCATTACCTTTGAGATAACGCCCTTCGCAGCCTCGTTAGAAAAGTTGAACTTCACCGGATAAGATATGTCCGGATAATCGGCTTTGATATCTACAACACAGCCTGAAGTCAGCATTACAAAGTATTGACCACCTGAAGAAGCTACGTCATTACCGTCGACTGTCACCTTATATATAGGAGCATCGCTATAATTAGCGTTGGTTATCACAAGCGTTTTCTCGGTATTAGGAATCCATTTTACAATGTTTTCACCATTTTGCAACGCTACTGACGTGTGTGACTCATAGCGAGATACCCTCACTTTAGAGGCATTATCGACCTTTACAGAGCATGAACCTGTGCGAATATCAGCTAAGACTCCACTTTTAACCTTAATGAGTATATTCTTGTCAGCATCTGATAGATAGATATTGCAAGACGTGAGATTTGAAATGTTTTGAGCTATAACTGCTCCGTCTTTACCTTGTTTTGTAACATCCTTAAGGTAGTAACCCTCCTTAGCCTCTATACTTAAAGAGGCATATTGCGGTACGTTAACCGTGTTTGTACCATTTGTAAGGTCAGCCACTGGGACATAATTAACCTTCACGGTAACTCTATTAACATCATCAATATTGATTTTAACGGGCGTATCAGCCTTTGCGTTTACTGATGAGAACACCAATAGTACTAAAAAAAGATAAGAGTAAACTTGCTTCATAGACATATATTTTATTATTGACCAAATATCGGATATAAGCTTTTTCACTATGGTTTCTGCACTAAAAGCAGAGGAGTTGTTGTGATAAATACCGAGCAAACACTTTTACAGGTTATTTGTTCTTTTATAAATCTATTGCAAAAGTAGTTATTATTTATGGTTAGAACAAAGTTTTTTCGCTTAAAATTATATTTTAATTCATAATTAGTCTTATTTGTATCTATTTCAAACAAAATCGTACACAAAACACTTGTTGTTATAAAATAAGCTGGTTTAGTCGACGAGCCGACAGAATACGCATATCTATTCTGACGTCTTAGTTGATTGTTAAAATATGGGATAATAAGCTTATTAACAATGAGTCGACATAGTCTATATACCCGTTCATCATAGTGCAAAGGAACCTATTGATGACAAAAAAGTATTACAATACGTCGACTATCATACTCTCTAAATCCGAGTATAAAGTCTCGTGCATGTGATGTTATAACGTTCAATAAATCAGTATATTACAAGTTGCTTTGTAGAACATGCCTTTCTTGCCTCAAGAAGGGCATGTTCTACATGCAAGAAGAGCCTGTTCTTGAACGTTGAAGGGCCTCTTCTTCACCCATGAAAGGCGTCTGTTCTGTTCGAGAGAAGCGAAAATTCTTGACAAGGGGTAAAGGAGTTAGGGAGTGAAGGGGATTTCTTTCTTACAGAGGAGCACAGATGAACAGGACACACAGGATTTTTCTCTCTCACAGAATTACACAGATGAACAGAATACACAAAGTTTCACAGAGACATTAAGTCAACCGATAACACAGAACCTTACAGCCATCTTTAGCTGAAACGCTCTGTGATCTCTGTATGCCGACGGCCTTCTGTGGGCTCGAAACGTGTGCCAAAAAGGTTCCGTTAGATCTGTGAGTTCTGTGAGAGACAAAAAACCTCTACGAAGTATGCAAGCAGCCCAGTAGGGGTAACCTCGCATACTACGCCCCTCCCTGCGGAGGAGGGGTTGGGGAGGGCCACTATCTTGGAGGGCTCGAAACGTGTGACTAAAAAGGTTCCGTTAGATCTGTGAGTTCTGTGAGAGAAAAA
>NZ_JH114144.1:86666-91643 GCF_000224595.1 Prevotella sp. C561
GTGAGTTCTGTGAGAGAAACCTCTACGAAGTATGCAAGCAGCCCAGTAGGGTAACCTCGCATACTACGCCCTCCCTGCGGGGAGGGTTGGGGAGGGGCCACTATCTTGTGGGCTCGAAACGTGTGCTAAAATGTTTTGTTAATTCTGTGTGCTCTGTGAGAGATAATATACCCACAGAAAATAAGCAGTGTGCTAAAACGCTCTGTTAACTCTGTGTACTCTGTGAGAGATAATATACCCACAGAAAATAAGCAGTGTGCTAAAACGTTCTGTTAAATTCGTGCGCTCTGTGAGAGATAATATACCCACAAGAATTAAGCTATGTGCTTAAACGCTCTATTAAATTTGTGATTTCTGTGAGAGATAGAAATACCCTCTATAAGAGAAGAGAATCACCTCAGTGAGAGAAAAATATATCCTTTGTTAGAGATATAGCTTTTAAGCTCGTTACCTTATCAATTTGTTACCACGCAGCGAAGCCTGTTTATCTGTTACCCTGTCTACTTGTCCACTTACGACAAAATCTGTTTACCTGTTACCCTGTCTTCTTATCAGCAAAAGACATACCCTGTCTACCCGTTAACTCGTCAACTTGTTAACTTGCAAATACCCTGTCTACCCGTTAACTCGTCTACTCGTTAACTTACAAAAACCTCCTGTTTATCTGTTACCCTGTCTTCTTATCAGCAGAATACATACCCTGTCTACCCGTTAACTCGTCAACTTGTTAACAGTTCCACTCGTTTACTCGTCCACTGACAACGCTATTTCGCCTGACCCAAAGCATCGGTGATGTTGTTCATCATAGACAACACAGAACTGTCCAGGGGCCACCCCATGGATGTTTTTGGCAGAGTGAATCAAACACCTACCGTCCGACAACTGATTAACAGTTGCTGGATGGTACTCAGGTGTATGGCGAATCTTGAAGGTAATCTTCTCTGGTAAGGTTGTAATACCTTCTGTTAAGAAATGGAAGTCATGGAGCGGGAAATCTTTTTTATAGGCTGTAGCAGGGTCGTAACCATGACTTACATATAGGATATTTTTAGTTACATCTTTCTTAATAACAAACCAAGGGCCACCGCCAAGACCGAGCCCTTTACGTTGCCCGATGGTATGGAACCATAGTCCCTTGTGTTCGCCTATCTTCTTTCCCGTCTCAAGTTCGATGACGTCGCCTATTTGTTCGCCTAAATAACGACGTACATACTCGTTATAATCGATGTTCCCAAGGAAGCAGATACCCTGCGAATCCTTGCGATGGGCATTGATGAGATTCTCACGTTCGGCAATCTCTCGCACCTCATTCTTCTCGTAGTGGCCAATAGGGAAGATTGCTTTCTTCAGCTGCCAGTCGTAAATCTGTGCCAAGAAATCGGTCTGGTCTTTCACTGGGTCAGGACTTGTTGTGAGCCACTTACGCCCATCAATCCACTCAGTCTGTGCATAATGGCCCGTTGCGATGAGGTCATAGTCATGTCCCATCTTCTCATCAAAGGCCCCAAACTTTATCAGTCGGTTGCACATCACGTCTGGGTTTGGTGTAAAGCCAGCTTTCACCTTCTCCATAGTGTAGCGTGTCACCTGGTCCCAATACTCCTTATGACAGTCGATGACCTCCAACTTACAGCCAAAGCGACGTGCCACAAGCGTAGCCATCTCAAGGTCTTCTTCTGAGTTGCAGTCCCAGTCCTCTTTCTCTTCTGGTCCTATCTTTATATAGAAACAGTCGGGATGTAGTCCTAAGCGTGCAAACTCATAGACTACAACAGAGCTGTCGACGCCTCCAGAAAGGAGAACGGCAATACGCTTACCTTCGAGTTCCTGAATATCCATCTTTACTATCTTTCCTTCTTACTTATACTTTTTCTTTTACTTTCTCGTCGGCCGCTTTCTTCTTGTGGGCCACCTTCATTCTATCAAAGCCCATGCCATAGACACCGTTGACAGCACCTTGTGAAACAAAGGCGTTAGGGTCTATTTCGTCAATCACTTGATAGATAGAGTGGGCTTCAGACCGTCGTGCGATGACAAAGAGCATTCCCACCTTCTTACCCGTGTAGAATCCGCGTGCTTCAATGACCGTACAACCACGGTCGACATCGTTGTTTATGGCAGAACCTATCTCTCCCCAATGGTCAGAGATGACAAAGAACTGCACCGAGCCACGCATACCGTTGATAAGATAGTCTACCACGTAGGTCATCACAAAGAGGACGATATAACCGTAGATAACCTTCTCCCAGTTCTCTAACACAAGATAACTGGAGGTGATGATACACAGGTCACATGCCAAGATGACACGTCCGAGCGATATATCTCGGTACTTATGAATCATTGCGGCAATAACATCTGAACCACCCGAACTGGCATTATACTGTAGAGCAATGCTCACTCCGACCCCTAAGAGCACACCACCCACGACGCAGGCAAGGAACGGCTCGTCAGAAAACAAGGGATGATTAGAGAAGGCCTCACGCAATACTGATGTCGAGAAGGCAAAGACCAATACGGCAAAGATTGTCCTTACGCAGAACTTCCAACCCAAGATCTTTAACGCGACAAAGAGCAGTATGCCATTAATAATAAGGTAGGTATACTGCACTGGGATGTTGAAACCCCACTGAATGACAGACGCAATACCCGCAATACCACCTATTGTGATGTGGTGGGGCAACAGAAAAGCACACCAGCCGAAACTCCCAATGAGCATAGCTAACGCAATCATCAGGAACTCGCGTACATCTCTTAACTTATTCTTTCTTTTTCTTACCATGTGTTTGTCAACCATTAGCTTTGTGCAAAGTTAGTGAAAATATTGTGAATGTCAAGTGAATAGCAAAACTTTTATGGGATAATAGGGCAACTTTCAGATGTTTTTATTATTTTTGTGGTCAGTAATAAACCTAATATACTATGGTTGATATCTTTTCTGCTGACGGATGGTTGAATAAGAGCATCGTGTCAATCAATGATTTTACATGGTCGTATATTCTTGTTGCGGCACTTATTCTCTGTGCGTTATGGTTTACGTTTCGTACGCATTTCGTGCAGTTTCGTATGGTAGGTGAGATGGTTCGCCTATTGGGTGAATCGACAGGTACACACGATAAAGGGGAGAAGCATGTATCTTCCTTTCAAGCCTTTGCAGTCTCTATTGCGTCCCGTGTTGGGACAGGAAACCTTGCTGGTGTGGCGAGTGCCATAGCCATTGGCGGTCCGGGAGCTGTCTTCTGGATGTGGATTATCGCTCTCCTTGGGTCGGCCACGGCCTTCATCGAGTCAACGCTGGCCCAATTGTATAAGCGTCGCCATGCCGACTCGTTCATTGGTGGCCCCGCCTATTACATCCTTCATGGTATGCATTGCAAATGGATGTCGAAGCTTTTTGCCATCCTGATAACGATGACATTCTGTATGGCTTATATCTCTATACAAAGTAATACGATATGTGGAGCAATGCAGAAGGCCTTTTCTATCAATCCCACATGGATGGGTGTTGCCCTTGCAGTACTCTCTTTGGTCATCGTCTTCGGTGGTATTCAGCGCATTGCGAAGGTCAGTAGTGTCTTCGTTCCATTGATGGCAGTGGGCTATGTCGTCCTTGCCTTGGTGGTTATCGTTATGAATATTCAACTCATTCCACACGTCTTCCGCCTTATTATTGAGAATGCTTTTGGCTTTGGACAGATAGCGGGAGGCAGCTTAGGTGCCACGATGATGAATGGAATAAAGCGTGGACTGTTTAGTAATGAGGCTGGTGAGGGATCGGCACCGAACATTGCTGCAACCGCATCAACGACCCATCCTGTCAAACAAGGACTTATTCAGTCGCTCGGAGTGTTCACTGATACGCTGCTCGTTTGTAGTTGTACGGCTTTTATTATTATCATTAGCGGACTTTATACAGACGGTTCAGCGTCGGGTATTATGCTTACACAGAATGCCTTAGAGCATGAGGTAGGCTCGAGTGGACCGATATTTGTTGCTATCGCTATCTTCTTCTTTGCGTTTAGTAGTATTATTGGAAACTATTATTATGGTGAGGCTAACGTGCGCTTCCTCACCCAGCGTCCTTCAGCCATCCTCGTTCTGCGTATCATCACAGGCGGTTTGATGGTGATGTTTGGTGCTATCGCCAGTCTTGACCTTGTATGGAGTATTGGCGATTTCTTTATGGCGCTCGTCACAATATGCAATCTTATAGCTATCATCACACTTGGTAAATATGCCTTCCGCCTACTCGATGACTATCGACAACAGAAGCGGGCAGGTGTGAAGAGTCCTGTCTTCAAACGCGAGACAATGCCTGATATCGAAAAAGATATTGAATGTTGGTAGGAGGGAAGGGGCTTACTTGTGTTGGTGGTAAGCTCTTTTCCTTTTTAGAGTTATGCTGCGTGAGATTGTTGGGAGTATTTTTCTCTCACAGCGGGTATTTCTTTCTCTCACGGAGGGTATTTCTTTCTCTCACAGCGGGTATTTCTTTCTCTCACGGAGGGTATTTCTTTCTCTCACAGCGGGTATTTCTTTCTCTCACGGAGGGTATTTTTTTCTCTCACGGAGGGTATTTCTACGCAAGTTCAACATAGAACTGCAATCCCAAGTGCTGGTGTAGCTTAATAATCTATACCTGAAAACACCGAGGGGTTTGGGGGCGAGAAGCCCCCATGAGAAGAAAATCAACAAGCAATGCATAAAAATAAGAAAGGGAGACCTCTGTCTCCCAAAGATTAATTAATTTTGCATTGCAATGTACAAACAATTAACCTCGGAGCAAAGGTACACAATTTCTGTGCTACTCCAAAATAGAACGAAACAAAAAGATATTGCCAAGGCGATAAATGTAAGTGCAAGTACAGTGTCTCGTGAAATAAGACGTAATAGCGGAGTCCGAAGACACTATAATTGGGAAACTGCCCAAGCAAATGCAGTACAAACAAGGCGCAGAAAGCCAGGCAATCGTTCAGTCGA
>NZ_JH114144.1:91743-112144 GCF_000224595.1 Prevotella sp. C561
AAGAACTGGCACGAACTGTAATCAACTTACTATCTCCTTTCAAAGACCATATCAAGTCTATTACAACTGACAATGGTACAGAATTCGCTTGTCATGAAATGATAGCCAAAAGCCTTGGTGTTACCATATATTTTGCTGACCCATACGCTTCATGGCAGAAAGGCGCTATAGAAAATGCTAACGGACTAATTAGGCAATACGTGCCAAAAAAAGAAACCTTTGAGCATATCAGCCAGCAACAAATAACTAAGTATTCAAAGAAAATTAACATGAGGCCAAGAAAGAAATTAGATTTTAAAACACCACAGGACTGCTTTTACGAACTAATTAAGTAAATTTGCACTTGCTTGTTGAATTCACGCTATCTCTCACAGAGCACACAGATTTAACAGAACTTTTCTACCAACGTTTCGAGCCCATAAGATAGTGGCCCCTCCCCAACCCCTCCCCCGCAGGGATGGGTGTAGTATGTGAGGTTACCCCTACAAGACAGCCAGTAAGATAATAGATCGAGACACACATCCTCCTTATAGGGGTATCTCGGTGATTACGCCCCTTCCCTTCGGGGGAGGGGACGGGGGAGGGGCCACTATCTTCACTGAACCTTGTGTGTTCTGTTCTTCTGTGTAATTCTGTGAGAAAGAGAATGCCCCCACCCTATGAGATGACACACAAGCAACTCGCTGGGGAGGTTTTCCTCTCACAGAGTACACAAATCTAAAAGAACTTTTCTGCCAACGTTTTGATCCCACAAGGGGGACGGGCTACTATTCTGTTTGTGCACATCTCTCCCAGAGTAAACGGATGAATAGCTACGAAGCTGGTTACCTCTTAAAGGGAAAATTTGCTTCTGATGATACCATCAACTGAGAATCTACCAGCACCAGCAAACCATGAGAGGACGAAGATGATAAGGTAGAGGAAGGCTAACTCGCCACCGCTAACAGAACCGCCATGGACGGTTGTGAAGGCTACTATCATGGTGAATATCATCGGCAACAGTGCTAATCGAGTGAGAAAACCGAAGACAAAGGCCAAACCGCATACCAACTCACCGAAAATATTTAGTCCTACAGCTACCTCACCACTCAATCCGAAGGGTGCAGGGAAATGTGCTGCGGTCTCCGTGAAATGCTGCAGTTTCTCGAGGCCGTGGCTCGCAAAGGTCAAACCGAACACGAGACGTGATGCCAACAAAAGGAGGGATGCCTTTGTACTCTCAACCTTTGGGAATAATAATTCTGCTGTTTTCATATCGTATAATCCTTTCTTTTTATGTTGTTCAACTTGTAGTGCGCAGCTTTCACACCCTCTATATAAGGATAGATGTGTGTGGCTAATCGCACTGAATTTATCTTTTTTATAGTTGCAAAGATAGAGATAATTCTGCTTTCTATCCTTAAAAACGCTGTAAAAGTTTGTCGAAGACGATGAAAATACCATCTATGTGGTATCTTGTCGACTATCCTCTCTCGGCTCTCTCTCCCTGTTTCTGTGCCAGAAAGTCTGTCTATTATATTGTTAGGAAGCTGCTTGCATCTCGTTTGTGAAGCTGAGGTAAACAGAATACGCCCCTCTTGCTCATGATAAATTATATTTACAAAACTACGTGTTCGTGTCCTTCTTTTAGGATGGGGATAGTAGTCTCTATTGGTGTCGTAACTCTTTTGTATTCAATAATTTAAGTAGTAGTAAAGGAGAAGATGCCTTTCAAGGGTGGAGAAGGGCGTCTTCTACACCCAAGAAGGGCACCTTCTTCGAGCAAGAAGGGCGTATTCTTAATCCTTAAAGACGGTAGTCTGGTTTGAAGAAGATGAATTATATTTACAAAGTCGGTCGTCTCATGGTTCGCCAAACAGCATTGGTAATATTATAATCATGCCACAGCGAGCGTGTATCTCAGTGTTTATACCTACTTTTGGGTATGTCCGTGAGCAATAAGACAAAACCTTTTATTTGACCAAAAAGCCAACTAAAACCAAGGTTCCGTGACTTTTTTGGAAATCTTATAGTATTTTTATGTAGTTAAAATACATTAAACATTAAGTCTATTCCATTGATAATCTGTACTAAATGTAGTAACTTTGTAACCGCTTAACATGCCTAACTAAGATAATTCTTACGCCACATAAACAGTTTAGTCACAATTGTATAGGACAAGAATAACTATTATTCAATCCTCTATTTTATCGCTCACATGAGCAAGAAAACGTAATTTATAAAACAAAAGATAACTATTAAAAAGAATGAAAAAGAAGTATTTTTCGCCCACTATCAATGTATATAACATTGTGGAGGCAGAGACGATTTTGGCAGGATCAGGTACACAACCAAGGGTCGTTCCATCTGTAAATGAATTTGAAGATGGAGGAACAGAGGATTTGGATGGAGAGTAATTTCCTGTATTAATAAGACCGTAACAAACCTAAGAAATTAAGTTTTAAGAAATGAAATCAAGAAATTCTAAATTTGTTTTGAAGGCTGTCCTTATAGGCTTGGCCGCATTTGTTGTAACTGCTTGTACCGATAGTGATACAGCGCAGGAAACACCGAAAAAAG
Source organism: Prevotella sp. C561 (assembly GCF_000224595.1). NCBI lineage: Bacteria > Pseudomonadati > Bacteroidota > Bacteroidia > Bacteroidales > Prevotellaceae > Prevotella > Prevotella sp. C561. The sequence continues at coordinate 94,303 of NZ_JH114144.1, forward strand.
TAGAAGATGGTATTAGCTTTGCTGTGACAGATATTCAGAATATCTCTGAATCTTCACTCCCAAAGACAAAGGCACCGTCTGTCTATGAAACAGCCTCTACTCCGCTTGAGGGCGAAGGAGCAGAGGGATTGTCGTTGTTAGAGACCACAGTAGAGGGAGTAAATCCTGTATACCATCCAGCTGCTACTCGTGGTACTATCACTACAAATGACAACTTTGCTGGTTCGGATAAGCCATTTGCTATCTTCGCTACAAAGGAAGGTAGTACAGCTGCTAACTATCTCTACAATGAGAAGGTGAACGTTGATGGTACAATGGTAAATCCTGTAAAGTGGAAGAAGAGCGAGTCTTCAAAGTTGAAGTTCTTTGCTGTTCATCCAGCTACAGATGGTTCTAACCCATTGGTTACTACGTCTTCTGGTACAAACCCTGTTGTGAATTATGCTCCAAACACAGATGTGAAGAAGCAGTTTGACCTTTTGGTAGCAAACACAAACTCTTTCAATTATGATGATTATGTAAGTCAGAAGATTCCAATTGCGTTCTCACATGCCACAACAGCCGTTCTGTTTAAGGTAGGTAATGAACTCACTTACAAGCAGAAGGTTACGAAGATTGAAATTAAGAACGTGATAGGCGATGGCACATACGATATTGCTACAAATGCGTGGACAGTAGGTACAACAAAGAAAACCTTCGAACTCGACCTTTCTGCTGCACCTTTCAGTACAGCAACAAATGCTGGCTCTATTATGAATGGTGGTGACGGTACTTTCTTTATGGTTCCTCAGGATATTCCAGATGACGCTTATGTGCTGATTACTTTTGAAAGTGGTAAGACTGTGAAAGCCAATATTGGTGGTACTGGTAAGAAGTGGGTTGCTGGTACGACCAAGACATATACTATCTCTAATTCAAAGGATTTGGATGATAGAACACTTACTCTAACAATTAATGCAGCTAAGAATATATTTGACTACAATGAGACCAACGTACCATTCACCGTTACAAGTTATAGCGAAGTGACAGGAAGTGGTAGACCTGCTAAGGCAGAGCCTTGGACAATTACAAAGTATGAGTCCAGTGCTGATGGTACTACTTGGACAGAGGGTAAGCCGTCAATGGTTGCTGATATGAGTTCTGAGAGTGGTAATGGTGGTACGTCTGCTGAGGCACGCACGATGACATTTACCAATGACTATCACGACTATAAGGCAGAGCGTGAGGCGGCACTTAAGGCAGCACATGAGGCGACTGGTACAGTAGACCTTTCTAAGGTTAATGGTCCACAGGAAACAGCTAACTGTTATGTAGTTTCAGCCAGTGGTAAGTATTCATTCCCAATGGTATATGGTAATGCTATAAAGAATGGTGCTACTAATGCTTCTTCTTATACTTCAAGTTATCCAGCCAGCGAACATATCTTTAATAAATTCTGGGGTGCTTCAGAGATTAACAGTCCATATATTACAGGTGCTGATGGTGCTAAAGTGTTGTGGACCAGTACTCCTGATATTGTATCTGACGTAACAATAAATGGTAGTAATGTTGAGTTCAAAGTCAACAAGGACAAAATGAAGGAGGCAAGTGTTATTATTGGTGTTACAAAAAATACATTGGGAGCTTATAATGTTCTTTGGAGTTGGCACATTTGGATTACCTCTAAGGATGTAATCGATACCAGCAAAGACTACTTTATGCGTGAGCCTTTAGGCTTCCGTCATACGGAGTGGCATGGTACTACTTATGAAAAGGACCGCAAGGTTCGTCTTACAGTTACTCAGACTCGCACAGGAAAGACTGCGCAGGTTGAGTTCACTCAAAAAGCATCTGCTCTTGTGCGTGAGGGCGAAGCAATGTACTATCAGCAGGGACGTAAGGATCCACTCTATCCAAGTAATGGTATGTCATTGCAGTCAACAGGTATTGACCCTAATGGTTACAATAGAGGTTTCTTACCATTCTGGGCTGTGAGAATGCCTCTTATGATGGCAAGATTCCGTACATACGATCCTAATGATTCAGGTATAGGAAAGGGAGAAGCAAATGGCGATTGGATGTGGATTAACTTCTCTGACCAAAGTGATGGTACTAAGTATTACAGCCACGCAGAACATGCTACCTACTTTAACTTGTGGGATGTGAATAACTGTGTAGGTTATCGTAACCCTAATGCTTTCGTAAAGACAGTATATGACCCAAGTCCTGCAGGATTCCGTGTTCCTCGTTTGGATGAGTTTACCAAGATTAACAATGGTAACAATGGTAAGGCTGCTTTTGTTCCTGCAATGGGTATTCTTAGTGAGAGAAACTTTACGATTACGGATGCAGGGCATAGCTACTATTGGTCGTCTGAGAAGAAGAAGGGTCCAGGTACACTCTCATCTACTCAGCAGTGGTACGGTTATTATGGTCTTCTTGCATTTGGTGTGAAGAATGGTAATACTACAACTTTGGGATTAGTGAGACCAGAGCATCCAAGTTCACCTATGTTTAAAGATATGGCTTCTGGTGCTAATGTAATCTCTATCAAGGAATAAACATAATCTTTTGCAGCAGACTGTAGTCATGACTGCATACTTTCAACAACTGCACTCTATTCGTAGGGGGCAGTTGTTTTGTTTATAGTGAATTGTGTTTTGTAAGATTTGTACGACTGCTCGATGTGTGATTCATTGTTGTGTTCTGCTTTAGTCTCGGTAAAATCTATTAGAATCACTATGGGAACTGGAGCCTTTTGTATATTCTTATCGCTATATTCTAATAACCAAGAAAAAACCTAAAACGAAGTTTGCTGTCATTACTGTCAGTCAGAGAGGGATGTTAACTTGCTTGTTTGCAGTATAGTTACGTGAAATGTTAAATGTGACAGCAAAACAAAATAAAACTTTTTTCGTATATTAAGTAATGTTTCTTGTCATCTTAGAGACATTTTATTAGCTCCTTTAGCAAGCGAATCTCTCGTTGTTATTATAGATAGGAATAGGACAGCAAAAGCCACTTCTTGTGTTGTTATTATAGTGAGGAATAGAGCAGCTAAAACCATTGTTTAGGGTCGTTAGCCATCCCCATTATTAGGTATTTTTCTTGTAAACACTTTCTATCTTGTTTTTTTCATTACCTTTGTTTGTTCAAATATGTACAAGTAGACGAGTCTACGAGAGAAGAAGTAGACGAGTAGCTTGCTACACATGGCGAACTAAGAATAAGTAACGATAATTCTTGGATAAGAATTAAAATGATGATTGAGGCTTATGAAACTATCAGAATTGAAGACAGGAGAAACTGGTGTTATCGTAAAGGTATCGGGACACGGTGGATTTAGGAAACGAATAATAGAGATGGGATTTATCAAAGGCAAGACTGTTGAGGTGTTGCTCAATGCGCCTTTGCACGACCCTGTCAAATACAAAATTATGGGCTATGAGGTTAGTCTCCGTCATAGCGAGGCCGACCAGATAGAAGTATTGCCCGACACAGTCGACCCTGCGCAGGTAGAAGACGTAGAGTATGAGGAAAGTGAGCAATCAGCTGGCTCTACATCCTACGATAGTACCGACAAAGAACTAACCCCAGAGAAGCTGTCAGATGCCGTAGAACAAAAGAGCCGCACCATCAATGTGGCCCTTGTCGGTAATCCGAACTGTGGTAAGACATCGCTCTTCAACTTTGCATCAGGTGCACACGAGCGAGTAGGAAACTACTCGGGAGTGACGGTAGATGCGAAGGTGGGGCATGCTTCCTTTGATGGTTACGAGTTCAACCTCGTAGACCTTCCCGGCACTTATAGTCTTTCGGCTTATAGTCCGGAGGAACTCTATGTGCGTAAACAGTTGGTAGACAAGACGCCAGATGTCGTCATCAATGTGATAGACGCCTCAAACCTTGAGCGCAACCTTTATCTGACAACCCAGTTGATAGATATGCACATACGTATGGTTTGTGCCCTTAACATGTATGACGAGACAGAACAACGTGGCGACCATATTGATGCACAGAAGCTTTCAGAGCTCTTTGGAATACCGATGATACCGACGGTGTTCACCAATGGCAGGGGCGTACAAGAACTCTTCCGACAGATAATAGCCGTTTATGAAGGTACAGAAGACGAGTCACTGAAGTTTCGTCACATCCATATCAACCATGGTCATGAGATAGAACATGGTATTGAAGAGATGCAAGAGCACCTGAAGAAGTACCCAGAACTTTATCGGCGCTATTCAACCCGTTATCTCGCAATCAAACTGTTAGAGCATGACAAGGATGTAGAACAGCTCATTAGTCCGTTAGGCGACTCGGTCGAGATATTCAAACATCGTGATACAGCGGCTGCAAGAGTTAAGGAAGAGACAGGCAATGACAGCGAGACTGCGATAATGGATGCCAAGTATGGCTTTATTAATGGAGCACTGAAAGAGGCGAACTACTCGACAGGAGATAAGAAAGACACCTATCAGACCACCCATGTTATCGACCATGTCTTGACAAACAAATACTTTGGTTTCCCAATCTTCTTCCTTGTCTTGTTGGTAATGTTCACTGCTACCTTTGTCATCGGACAGTATCCGATGGACTGGATTGAGGCAGGTGTGGGCTGGTTAGGGCAGTTTGTCTCTACGAATATGCCTGACGGTCCGGTGAAGGATATGATTGTCGACGGTATAATCGGTGGTGTAGGTGCCGTTATCGTATTCCTCCCTCAGATCTTGATACTCTATTTCTTCATCTCCTATATGGAGGACTGTGGCTATATGTCACGTGCCGCCTTCATCATGGACAGGCTTATGCACAAGATGGGACTACATGGTAAGTCGTTCATCCCACTTATCATGGGCTTCGGTTGTAACGTACCTGCCGTGATGGCAACACGTACGATAGAAAGCCGGAGGAGCAGGTTGGTGACAATGCTGATACTCCCTTTGATGAGCTGTTCGGCTCGTCTACCAATCTATGTGATGATTACAGGCTCGTTCTTTGCCTTGAAGTATCGTTCGCTGGCCATGCTCTCCTTATATATAATAGGTGTGTTGATGGCAGTAGTGATGAGTCGTCTCTTCTCTGCCTTTGTAGTAAAAGGAGAGGACACTCCCTTTGTGATGGAGCTACCCCCTTATCGTTTCCCAACATGGAAGGCAATTGGTCGCCATACATGGGAGAAGGGTAAGCAGTATCTCAAGAAGATGGGAGGTATCATTCTCGTAGCTTCTATTATCGTGTGGGCCTTAGGCTATTTCCCTCTTCCAGATGATCCGAACATGGGGAAACAGGCTCGACAGGAGCAGAGTTATATCGGCAGAATCGGTAAAACCGTCGAACCCGTATTTCGTCCACAAGGTTTTAGTTGGCAATTGGATGTCGGCTTGCTGTCAGGTATGGGTGCGAAGGAGATTGTAGCATCAACAATGGGTGTGCTCTATTCTAATGATGATAGCTTCTCTGACGACAGTGGTTATAGTAGTGAGGTGGGTAAATACTCCAAACTACATAATCTAATAACAAAGGATGTGGCAACGATGCACCATGTAAGCTATGAGGAAGCAGAGCCTATAGCAACATTGACGGCCTTTGCTTTCCTACTCTTTGTCTTGCTCTATTTCCCTTGTGTAGCAACGATAGCGGCTATCAAGGGTGAAACAGGTAGTTGGGGATGGGCGCTCTTTGCTGCTGGATACACCACAGCCTTAGCCTGGATAGTCAGTGCGGTGGTCTTCCAAGTGGGTATGTTGTTCATCTGATGATAAGAAAAGACAGACAACATAAAAGCTATACATTCTCTTTAAGATTTAAGAAGACGCTCTTCTTGGTTTAAGAACATGCCCTTCTTGAACGTTGAAGACGCCCTTCTTGAGGCAAGAAGGGCGTCTTCTTCTTTGCAGTCTATAACTTACTGAGTATCGGTGAGTTATAGACTTGCTTTTTATGTGTATCCTTAAGTGTTTTTGTCAGACATTTGTACGTGTTTTAGTCAGGATATTTTGGAGACAGAATAACATAGGGACAGATGGAGACAGAGTGTTTTTTTAGAGACAGAATGACATAAAGACATATAATGACAGAGGATGTTTTGGAGACAGAATAACATAGGGACGAGTAAAGACAGATTTTTTTTAGAGACAGAATGACATAGAGACATATAATGACAGAGTGTTTTTTTAGAGACAGAATAACATAGTGACAGATGGAGACAGAGGATGTTTTAGAGACAGAGTAACAGAGGGACAGACGAAGAAAGGGGGATTCTTGAAGACAGAATGACATAATGACAAATGGAGACAGATGATTTTTTTGAAGACAGAATAACATAATGACAAATAAAGACTGGGTGTAAAGTATAAACAGAATTTGGTGGTAAAGCCGATAGAATTTGGTTTTGTTATTCCTAACAATAGGTTTATTTCGGTAATCACGCCCCTCTCCATTCGGAGAGGGGTTGGGGGTGAGGCCAAGAGGTGTTGTGGGTGTGGCTTGCTGGGGTTGTGGGTGTGGCTTGCTGGTGTTGTGGGTGTGGTTTGCTGGTGTTGTGGGTGTGGTTTGCTGGTGTTGTGGGTGTGACTTGCTGGTGTTGTGGGTGTGGCTTGCTGGTGTTGTGGGTGAGGCTTGCTGGTGTTGTGGGTGAGGCCGAATGAAAACAGAACTTTGTTAATTTGTCAATAAGTTTACTTGTCATAAACAAAAATCAGTTAAAGGACTACCCAACATACTCCTAAACCTGTCAACTCGTCTTTTAATTGCGTAGATTAATAATTATAGGTGTTTTGTATACTATTTTGTTGAATTTAGTAAGTAATCAGTTAAATTTTAATAGAAAATGTAATTTTAATCAGAAAAGGTTTGTGTTTTTTATAAATAATACTTAATTTTGCAGCCATTGAGCGTAAAAATCTTTAGATATTAAGCTGAAAAGTGATAATATATTTGATTTTACGACCTATCTCTGATGATATGTTTCATTGTGAAACATAAGGGTAACGTTTAGCGAAACAACTACACAATAATATTTATAATAATCAAAAGAGATCTATGGAGAAAAGATTTACTCTCTTTTTGTTTGGTCTTCTTCTGTCTTTAGGGACAGCATTTGGTCAGACAAAGATTAATGGTACCGTAGTTTCTCAGGACGATGGAGAGGCCGTTATCGGTGCGTCTGTCATGGTACAAGGTACTACGACGGGTACTGTCACAGATATTGACGGTCATTTCACACTTGATGTTCCTGCAGGAAAGAAACTCGTAGTCAGTTACATTGGTATGGTCACGCAGACCGTAGCAGCCAAAGACGGCATGAAGGTTGTCCTTAGTAATGACAATCATCAGCTTAATGAGGTTGTTGTAACTGGTATGACTCAACAAGACAAGCGCCTCTTCTCTGGTGCTGCAACAAAGATTGATGCTTCAAAAGCAAAGCTCGATGGTATGGCAGATGTGAGCCGTTCGCTCGAAGGTCGTGCTGCTGGTGTGAGTGTTCAGAACGTGTCTGGTACGTTCGGTACAGCACCTAAGATTCGTGTGCGTGGTAATACGTCAATCTTTGGTTCGTCAAAACCATTGTGGGTTGTTGATGGAGTCATCATGGAAGACATTGCTAATGTTGATGCAAGTTCGTTGTCATCAGGTGATGCAAAGACTTTGATTTCTTCTGCTATCGCTGGTCTGAATGCTGACGACATTGAGAGTTTTCAGATATTAAAGGACGGTTCGGCTACATCTATCTATGGTGCTCGTGCTATGGCGGGTGTGATTGTTGTGACAACAAAGAAGGGTAAGGCTGGTCAGAGCCATTTAAGTTATACCGGTGAGTACACTCTTCGTTTGAAGCCAAGCTATAAGAACTTCAATATCATGAACTCACAAGACCAGATGGAGATTTATCGTGAGTTGGAGAAGAAGGGCTATTTGAACTATGCCGAAATCGCTAACGCCTCTACAAGTGGCGTTTATGGTCGTATGTATCAGCTCATCTCTGAGTATGACGCTACTAAGGGACAGTTCGGTCTTGAGAACACACAGGCTGCACGTGACGCTTATCTGCGCGCTGCAGAGTATCGTAACACAGACTGGTTCGACCAGCTTTTCTCAAGTTCAATCATGCACAACCACTCAGTGAGTGCTTCTGGTGGTACAGACAAGGGTCAGTACTATGCTTCCCTCTCTGCAATGTATGATCCAGGATGGTATAAGTCAAGTCGTGTTCAGCGTTACACAGGTAATATCAACACAACTTATAATATTAACAAGCAGATAGGCTTGAACCTTATCGCTAATGCTTCTTATCGTAAACAGAGAGCTCCTGGTTCGTTGAGCCGTACGATCGACCCTACAACGGGTGCTGTTAGTCGTGCTTTCGACATCAACCCTTACTCTTACTCTCTGAATACCTCACGTACTCTCGACCCTAACGAGTCTTACACACGTAACTATGCTCCGTTCAACATCTTCAATGAGTTGGACAATAACTATATGGATCTTAATGTGCACGACTTCCGTGTTCAGGCCAGTGTAGACTATAAGCCTATCACAAAAGTTAAACTTACAGCCTTGATAGCAGTGAAGAGTGCAGCCTCATCGATGGAACATATCGTTCGAGAGAACTCTAATCAAGCATTGGCTTATCGTGCTATGAGTACGACAACTATCCGTGACGCGAATCCATACCTTTATACTGATCCTGATAACCCATTTGCTCTTCCAGAGTCAATCCTCAAAGAAGGCGGTATTCTCGATAGGACTGGTAACAATTTCTTCGGCTGGGACACACGTCTCTCTGCCGCTTATAATGATGTATTCAACGACACTCATATCGTAAACCTCTACGCAGGTGTGGAGAGTAACAGCGTTGACCGTAAGGCAACCTTCGACCGTGAGTGGGGTATGATGTTCGATGCTGGTGAGATTGCAAAGCTGAACTATCGTGCTTTCAAGATGTTCCAAGAGCAGGGATCTAACTACTATGGTTTGTCAAATACCCACATCCGCAGTCTTGCTTACTTCGGTACGGGTACCTATTCTTATAAGGGTCGCTATCAGGTAACGGGTACCTTCCGTTATGAAGGTACGAACTATCTGGGTAAGGCTACCTCAGCTCGTTGGCTGCCAACCTATAACGTTTCTGGTGCATGGAATGCACACGAGGAAGGTTGGTTCAGTAAGCTGTTCAAGCAGGCGTTGACACATGCAACATTGCGCCTCAGCTACTCACTTACTGGTGACCGTCCTCCTGTAACCAACTCATTGCCAATCTTCACAGCAACAGTGCCTTGGCGTCCATTCACCTCTATTCAAGAGACAGGATACGATGAGGAGTTCGGTAATAGTAACCTTACTTACGAGAAGAAACGTGAGTTCAACCTTGGTTTCGACTTTGGTTTCCTTGATAACCGTATCAATCTTACATCAGACTTCTACTGGCGTCGCAATAGTGACCTTATCGGTTACGTGAACCATCCACAGTTGGGTTCTTACAACCTTGCGAATGTTGCTTCAATGAAATCAAATGGTGTGGAGTTCTCATTGAACACACAAAACATCAAGACAAAGGACTTCAGTTGGGAAACAAACTTCATTTTCTCATGGACACATAATGAGATTACAAGTCTCTTCACCCATGCTCGTGTCGTTGACCTCGTACAGGGAACAGGTTATAGTCTTGTTGGTTATCCTGCAAACTCTATCTTTAGTATCCCATTCGCAGGACTTGATGGTGAGGGTCTACCAACATATATGAACGAGAATGGTAGAAGAACGGTCTCAGACCTTAACCTTCAAGAACGCGACCAGCAGAAGATTAAGTACTTGAAGTACGAAGGTCCTGCTGAGCCAACGACAACAGGCTCATTTGGTAACGTCTTCCGTTATAAGAACTGGGACCTCAATGTGTTCGTAACATATAGCTTTGGTAATAAAGTTCGACTGAACCATATATTCAATAACCGCTATGACGATATGGACGCCCTACCTAAGGAGTTCCGTAATCGCTGGGCATACAGTGGTGATGAGGCTGTTACGAATATCCCAGTGATTGCTTCACGTCGTCAGAACCGTAACAATACGCAGTTGGATATTGCTTACAATGCTTATAACTATTCTGATGTTCGTATCGCAAAGGGTGACTTCATTCGTATGAAGGAAATCTCATTGGGTTATAACTTCCCTGCAACGATGATTAGAAGTATTGGCGTTAGCAGCTTAGGATTGAAGCTTCAGGCAACGAATCTCTTCCTGTTCTATTCAGACAAGAAGCTGAATGGTCAGGACCCAGAGTTCTTCAATACAGGTGGTGTGGCTGCACCAGTTCCAAAGCAGTTCACCTTGACATTGAGATTAGGTCTTTAATATTTTAACTTAGGTGGCGGTTCTGTTGGGATTATCACTATCTTTAATGATAATAAGAATAAACCCTAACAAGACTGAGGATTGTCAGATGACAACTGACAGGCTATGTGAAAGAAACTGAACCAGCACCAGAAGTAACTTAATATAGAACGAATATGAAAATTAAGAATATCATATATATGGGCAGTTTGATGCTTGCATCTGTGGCGATACTTGCATCTTGTTCTGACCAATTGGATACGTTGCCAGATAACCGTACTACTTTGGATACACCAAAGAAGATTGCGGGGCTGCTCGTAACAGCCTATCCAGACCGTACACCGACCCTCTTTAACGAGTGGATGTCTGATAATACGGACTATATGGGACGTGATAACAGTCTTGGAAGCCGTGGTAATGACCAGTACTTCTTCTGGCAAGAGCAGACAGAGGGAGGTAATGACTCTCCTGAACAGGTGTGGATGTTATATTATGATGGCGTCTACAAGGCTAATGAGGCTTTGGCTGCTATTGAGGAACAGGGTGGTGCAAAGAATGAGCAACTCAGCAACTCCAAGGGTGAGGCACTGCTGCTCCGTGCTTATAACCACTTCATTCTTTCCAATGAGTTCTGCCGTCCTTATAATGGTAAGACCAGTCAGACTGATCCGGGACTCTATTATGCAACCGGAATAGCAGATTTCACTGCTGCTGCTGAGCAGAGTAATCGTGGTACGGTAGCTGATGTCTATGCAAAGATTGCTTCTGATATCGAGGCGGGTATACCATTGATTAACGATACATACGAGGTGCCAAAGTATCACTTCAATAAGCAGGCTGCCTACGCCTTTGCTACTCGCTTCTATCTTTATTATGAGAAGTGGGAGAAAGCAAAGGAATATGCTGACAAACTGTTGGGTAGTAATCCTGCAGCTTATCTGCGTGACTATAAAACTTTGCAGGCTATGCCTTTGAGTAATTCAGACCAGGCTGTGAAGATTGCTGAGGCTTATTGTAGTGCTTCTGCAGGTTGTAACCTCCTCGTTCAGACCAGTGTCAGCAGTGCTGGTATGGCACTTGCTCCATGGGTATCAAATAAGCGTTATACCCTCACTAACTACTTGGCAAACACCGAGTTGTTTATGAGTAATAATATTTGGGGCTCAGCTGCAAACACCATCTGGAAGCCATTTACTGCTAATCAAGGTGAAGCTAACTTTGCTTTGTTGATGAAACTTCCACGTGAGATACAGATTATCAATACGACAACTGGTACGGGTTATCCCCGCACTCTGAATGTTGATTTCACTATGGATGAGGCTTTGCTCAATCGTGCTGAGGCTGAAATCATGCTTGGACAGAACGATGCAGCCTGTGCAGATATGAACACTTGGATGCATAACTACTTCAATACCAGCGTGACGCTGACGCCTTCAAGTGTGCAAACTTACTTTAATTCAGTGCCATACGCATACGCTGATGCCGATAAGATGGTGCCAAGTTTCAAGAAGCACATCAGTCCTCGCTTCGCTATTGATGCTGAAGGGTCAGTACAGGAGTCACTCTTGCAGTGCTTGTTGAACTTCCGTCGTATCGAGACAGTACATCAGGGCTTGCGTTGGATGGATATCCGACGTTACAACATCGAGATACCTCGTCGACTCATCGGTGCTAATGGCAAACCTTCTAAGAACCTTGATTGGTTGGTGAAGGACGATCCACGTCAGACAGTTCAGATTCCACAGAGTATTCGTGAGGCTGGTGTTCAAGGTAACCCTACCAAGACAGCTGTGCCAAATGCAACACTCATCAACCCTTCTGCCTACAGCGGACCAGGTTTCTCAGTTGTCAATCAGTATCCTGCTCAGGCTGGTGCACACACTTTTTAATAGCTAATTAAAGGATTAAGAAATGAAGAATAACATATTAGCTTTATCGCTCTTGGCAGCAGTAGCAGCTGGTTTCACTGCTTGTTCAGATGATGCTTTGTCAAGTGAGAGCGTTATCAAGTCTTCCAAGACAGCAGACACAGCCTTTGACAAGTGGCTGTATAAGAATTTCGTAGTACCTTATAACATTCAGATTCAGTGGCGTTATGAGGACAATGAGTCAGACATGTCTTACTATGACGTTCCTGCTGATTCGGCTCAGTCAGTCGAGTTAGCACATATCATTAAGTACACCTGTGTGGAAGCTTATACCGAAGCTGCAGGCATTGATTTCACACGTCGTTACTTCCCAAAGCTCTTTAGCTTCTTAGGTGAGTTCGAATATGAGAACAGTGGTAGCCAGAAACTCGGTACTGCAGAGGGTGGAAAGAAGATACGCCTCTTGGGTGTTAACTATATTGATAAGTATAAGACCAATCGTCCTCTACTTGATGAATATTTCCTTAAGACCATTCACCACGAGTTTGTTCATATCGTTAACCAGACCAAGGACTACCCACGTGACTTCGGTAAGGTGACTCCAAATGGTTATGTTAATGACTCATGGAGTTCTGAAACGTATGGAGAAGGCTTTGAGAAGCGTGGTTTCGTTTCAGCATACTCACAGAAGGAAGAGCGCGAGGACTTTGCCGAGATGGTAAGTACTTACATTATCTCAACACCTGCGCAGTGGAATGCTATTATTAAGAAGGCTACTCTTGTTGATGCGAATGGAAACCCTATCAAGGATCAGGGAACAGGAAAACCTGCTCCTCAACCAGGCGTAGAAGCGCTTGAGAAGAAGCTTGAGATTTGCAAACGTTACTATAAGGAGACCTTTAATGTCGACCTTGATAAGGTGCGTGATGCTGTTATCAGACGTGAAAACAACGTTGTTAGTGGCAGTTATAATCTTACAAGTCTTAACTAACAAGAAAGGATTACAATAATGAAAGCAACTAAATTATTTATATATCTCCTACTTGCTTTGCCAGCATTCTTCCTTCAGTCATGTCAGACTGAGGAGGATAATGTCTTTGATAAGCCTTATTCTGAGCGCATGGGAGAGTTCCTGCAGAAGGCTCAGGATACATTGACTGCATCGCAATATGGATGGGTATTAGACTATTACCCACAGAGTAATCAGGTGTATGGTGGCGTGGCTTATACTATTAAGTTCACTCATGATGATGCCATCGTACGCTATGAGAAGAACCCTGATGATGGCGAAGTGAAGTCATTGTATAAGATGAAAGAGGACGACGGACCTGTCTTGTCGTTCGATACTTACAATGCTTTCCTTCATAAGTATGCTACTCCAAAGAAGGGTGAGTATCGTGGTATGGAAGGCGATTTCGAGTTTGTTATTGACGAAATTAAGGCTGACTACATCAAGGTTCATGGCAAACGTTCGCTGAATACGATGTATCTTCGTAAGCTCTCTGAGCCTGCAACTGACTATATAGAGCAGGTGACCGACCTCACCAACCTCTTTGTTTTCTCTGATTTCAATCTTAGTATCGGTGGAAAGAGTTACACGCTCGTTATTACCGATAGGGATAATCGTCAGTTAGCTATCTATGATGGCAATACTCCTATAGCTGAGTCTGCTTATACCTTTACTGATAGGGGAATCCGTTTGTACGAACCTATCACGATTAATGGTGCTGTTGTCTATGACTTGACCTTTGATAAAGAGACTGCAAAGCTCTCTGGTAACGGTGTTCAGACTACTTCTTCAAAGATTGATGTCAACGTTATTGCCAATCTGATTGGTACTATTGATGTCTCTAATGGTGCTAAGAAAATTAAGAAGACAATACCTTATCTTAGTTGGCTCAACGTCAGCTGTGACGCTTCATGGGTTCACCTAACAAAGGAGGGCAACACACTTACCATCGATGTAGATGCCAACGCGATTGCTACCAAGGCTCGTGGTGCTAAGATTAAGATTTCTAATGGTATTGATGAAGCAAGTGCAGCGGTTATGCAATATGACCTCTCTGCTCTCATGGGTTACTATGAACTCAAGATGACTTCATACGTTGCTGGTGACAATAACAAGGATGTTCTCAAGGTGAATACACGCCAAGCTCGACTGAGATATGAAGGCTCTGGTGCGAACCGTAAGTTCTATTTGAATGTTTCCAGTCCTTATGGTGACGACTTTGTATTCCCATTGACCTATGTGGCTTCCGCAAAAGCGTTCTTAATGCAGAGTGGTCAGAATGTGATAACAATACGAAATAGTAGAGCAACCTTCTACATTGCAAACTCATTTAATATCGATGAAAATCGTGGTACGGGTACATATACAGATTTCTATAACCTTATTAGCTTCTCTGTAAATGAAAGTGGTGATATCAGTGCATCACTCTGTGGTCCATTGTTCGTTAGCGCTGGAGGACAGCTTAAGTATGTGAAATTGACTGCTGATCGCCTTGTGCTGAATGCTTACACGAGCGAACCATTTAGTGAAGGGAATCTTTTTGCTATGTTGGATATGTGGATTAACCCAGTGATAACGAAGAAGTCTTCTTCATCCTCATCTGCTAAGCCTGCTATCTTACCAGAGGAGACATCCGACAATACTCTGTCTATACAGATGCCACAGTATCTGCCAAATCGTTTTCCAAGCTTTGATGTAGACTTTAGCGTACCCCTTAGCACATCAGTAGCGAAACAAGTAAAACTAAACAAGTAAATGTTTTATGAGAAAGATATTTAATATTTGTATTCTCTTTGCTGTTGCTGCAGGCTTTATTGCCTGCAGTGACGACAATGATGCAGGTAGTAATTACTTGCGTAAGAATCCTGTCAATGTGGTAAACTCTAAGCTTTTCTTCTCTGCTGCGGCACAGAAGGGTGGGGTGAAGTTTACTGCACCAGCTGGCTCAACCGTCTCTGTCAGTGACTCATGGGCTACGGCACAACTGCTGAATGACTCGGTCGTTGTCAGTGTTACTAACAACCCAGCTGTCGACAGTCGTTCTGCTGTGTTGACTATCAAGAATGGGAATGACTCTACTAATCTGCCTATCTTGCAGTCGGGAGCTGTCTTTAAATATAAAGGAGCTAAGAATATTGTTGTTAGCGACAAGGATACAACCCTTACGTTGCCTTATTCAAAGGTGGGTGCTGAACCAGCCTTAGTGCTTGCCGATTCTGCTGATGCTTCTGCGGTATCATCTGTTGAGGATAAGGACTCTGCTTTTGTGGCACATATTAATGCCAATTCAACGGGCGAGGTTCGTACCTTCTTGCTCGTTCTGAAGAACCAAGAGCAGCGTGATACGATTACTGTAACGCAGGGTAGCATAGATGATTTCGATGGTAAAACGTATAGTCTCTATGGGTATGACTTGTTGAAGATGACAAGCTCAACAACTGATATCAACTCATTGGTTACTCAGTTTGTTGGTACTTTTAAGAAGGAATCTGATACTAAGTTGTCTTTCGCCTCTGATGATACAGGTTTGAGGATGCTTTTCTATTTTGATCCTGCTGACCTCTCACTGACATTGAAGGGTGGTGAATATATCCTTACACAAACGAAGGATAATACGTCATATCGCTATCGTACAGCTTTTTGGGATATTAAACACTATGCTGTATTGATGAACCTTATCCAACAGCAGACGGCAGCACATAACGCAGGTAAAGTGAGTGATGACGACTTTGCTAAATTCCAGAGAATGGTTACTGCTATCTATGACATCTATGCTTCACCTAATCTGTCAATGACAGCACGAATGACTTACTCTAAGGAGGATGGTATGGTTGCTGGTCTCCTTGAGAGTAACGCTGCGAGTGCTGCTTACATCCAGTCTTATAATGCTTTAGGAAAACTGGGTTTCCCTATTGGTTCATTTAATGGAAATGCACTCGCTATCTATAAGTATGCCCAACAAGGACGCACGCTAACTTTTAACAATGTTTCCTATATGCTTCAACCAGTGATGCTCTTCCATCCTTTGAGCACAAGTGCTAAGCCTGCAGCATTCTTGAAGAAGAGATAAAACAGTAAAAAAGATAAGTCCGAAAAAGGCTAATGTCGTAAGTATGCAGCTGTGGTTCCTACCGCAATGCAAGCTTACGGCATTCTTTTTGTTCGCTCGATACAGCAAGCATGGTATGACATTTATTCCCTAATACAGGCTTACTATGTTCTTATTATTCGTTCGATACAGCAAGCATGGTTTGACTCTTATTCCCCAACACAGGCTTACAATGTTCTTATTTTCGTTCGTTACATCAAGCATGGTTTGACTCTTATTCCCTAACACAGGCTTCCGATGTTCTTATTATTCGTTCGATACAGCAAGCATGGTTTGACTCTTATTCCCCGACACAGGCTTCCGATGTTCTTATTATTCGTTCGTTACACCAAGCATGGTTTGACTCTTATTCCCCGACACAGGCTTCCGATGTTCTTATTATTCGTTCGATATATCAAGCATGGTTTGACTCTTATTCCCCGACACAGGCTTACTATGTTCTTTTTGTTCGTCTGACACAGGGTTGAATGCTCCTCCTAACAACTGTATGGTTATTACGTATAATACAAGATAAGTTTTATTTTGTTTTGCTGTCACATTTAACACTTCGGTTTAACGTGCTGTTTCTTATTGAGTTACGTCGTTATTTTGGATGACAGAAATGACAGGAAAATATATTTTAAGATTTCCTCTTTGTGATAGAAAGCTAAAGATTCAATGCGAAAGTTAGGATAAAACAGTTTACCAATGAGCCGTTCTTTACGCAAGAATATCAAGGTATCATCACCATTGTAACGCTTTCACCTGTACAAATGGATGGTGGTCTCACCCCCAACCCCGTTCGGCCTCACCCCCAACCCCTCTCCGAATGGAGATAGGCGTAGTATGTGAGGTTACCCCCTATTGGCCTCGCCTCACCCCCAACCCCTCTCCGAATGGCGAGGGGCGTAGTATGTGAGGTTACCCCTATTGGGTTGCTTGCATACTTCGTAGAGGTTTTTTCTCTCACGCTGCAGAGTTTTTTCTCTCACAGAACACACAGATCTAACAGGAACTTTTTGCGCACAGTTTCGAACCCATAAGACAGTGGCCCCTCCCCAACCCCTCCCCCGCAGGGAGGGGCGTGATATGTGAGGTTACCCCTATTGGGTTGCTTGCATACTTCGTAGAGGTTTTTTCTCTCACGCTGCAGAGTTTTTTCTCTCACAGAACACACAGATCTAACAGAAACTTTTTGCGTACTGTTTAATTCGTGGGGAGGTTTTTCTCTCACAGATCTCACAGATTTGACAGACCCTTTTTGCGCACAGTTTCGAGTCCACAGAAGGCCTCCGGCATACAGATATCACAGAGCGTAACAGCCAAAGATGGCTGTAAGGTTCTGTGTAATCGGTTGACTTAATGTCTCTGTGAAACCCTGTGTGTTCTGTTCTTCTGTGTACTCTGTGAGAAAAAGAACATTTTGAGACTCGCTGAGGATTTTTTCTCTCACAGAACTTACAGATTTAACAGAACTCATTAGCGCACTGTTTCGAACCCATAAGACAGTGGCCCCTCCCCAACCCCTCCCCCGCAGGGAGGGCGTGATATGTGAGGTTACCCTATTGG
>NZ_JH114144.1:113013-122710 GCF_000224595.1 Prevotella sp. C561
AAGACATACAATTAGAGGATGGCGAGAGCACAAAGAAGATGATTTCTCTAACCATATCGGCAGTACTTAAGTGTCTGATACTTAAGAGGTCATACGACACGAAACGAGAAGAAGTATCAGCCCGCATACTCTTTACAAACGTCCAATTAGTAGTTCTACATGCACTCATGGGAATGATACACACCAAGAACCCGAGGTCAAAAGATGGAAGAAATCCTTTCAAAGAGGACAGCCTACCATGGGCAGCATGGATAATCGCCCGTCTACAAGGCTGGTGTGATATGGGTAAGGACACTAGGCCAGGCTACATCACCCTTAAGGAAGGTTTACGAGTATTTGAATACCAAGTAGCCTTCTATACAAGTCTTAAAAAAGATGTGTAGAAAGAGTAGCCCTTCGGGGGAGGGGATGGGGGAGGGGCCGCTCTTCTCTGCGTGCTCCCCCTGTTCGCAGAAAGGCTTCTGTTCCTCTGTGAAAATCTGTAAGAGATAAATTATCCAACGAGTCACTTATCTTAGTTTTCTCACAGAAATGCACAGAAGAACAGAACTTACAAATGTGCACAGAGACATTAAGTCAACCGATAACACAGACCCTTTCAGCTATTTGAAGATGCTAATATGGCACAATACGATGCCCGCATCCTCTCCATAGAGGTATCTCGGTAATCACGCCCCTTCCCTTCGGGGGAGGGGACGGGGGAGGGGCCGCTCTTCTCTGCGTGCTCCCCCTGTTCGCTGAAAGGCCTCTGTTCCTCTGTGAACTCTGTGAGAGGATAAATTATCCAACGAGCCAGTTGCGTTCTAAACTCTGTGAGATATAAAACTCCCAGCCACTCTCAAATGGCATGAAAATATTTAACAAAACTACAAAAACTACTCATTAATCCATAGCCGAGATACCCCATAAAACCCACTTCGCAACTGACATAAAATCAACTACTTACCTCCTCCATTCAAAAAGGGCCTCTCCTTGCACGAAGAAGGGACCCTTCTACACGCAAGAAGGGCATATCCTCGAATAAAGAAGGACGTCTTCTTTAATCATGAAGGGCAAGTATTCGACTGGAGAAGTTTATTAAAACGGAAAAAACTTTACTCCTCTTAATCTTTTATAAGCAATTCTCTAAACCGATTTTTCTGCTCGAATAATTCCTCTATGCTTTGGTAAAGGAATTGACTTTGCCAATCGAATTGAGGCTTGTTAGCCGATAAGTTTGCATCAGACTTAAACTTTAGGCGCACTCTATAATACTGAACTAATTTTCCTTCAGCTTCTTTGTAGGCTGCAAATAAATATACATATTGGCAACCAACATACTTGTGCATCGCTTCAAGTGTCTCTACAACCTTTAACCAAAACAGGGTTTCGCCCATCCTTATATGCTTTGGTAGACCCAATGAAGCCCAATACGCTCGTGCAGTGTCATTGATTCCAAACAGTTTCAGCTCTACGGCTGGATAGGAAGCGAGCACCTTTGTAACCTCTTTTGTTCTTTCTATTTTCTCGTCTTTCTCCCAAGATTCTTTCTTACCAGCATACCTAAAGATGTCGTCAGGTGTCATATTGTAGTCTTTGGTTGCCTTGACATCCCTTAATAATTGGTCCTTTTCTATATCAGACGAATAATCTCTATTCATCAGCCTACGAAGCGCTTCCCTTGCATTATAGCCTACTCTCATCCTCTCGGGCTGGGCCATCTCGAATAGTTCGCCACATCGTATAGAGAAGAAGATTAAAGGGATATTTGTTGGAGACATCACAACAAAAGAGGCAATATGACCTTTTAAGTCATCTTCTACATATTCTACGGAATTAAACCACGCTATGATATTTCTCTGTTCCACACCTTCAACGGTTGGACCAGTCATAGCGTCCAAGATACTCTTATCTATTTCGCGTACTCTTCTTACCTCAAAGGCATCTATTAAGGTTAATGCTTCTTCTATTACTTTAGATATTTAGTTTTCTTTGTTGAGCTGAGGTAATATCTCATCGAAATAGAACCGCCGCATCTTTATGCGTTCTGCGTCTTGTATGATATCATCGAGTGCCATCGGAACATCGCATCGGTCGTCGTCTCCATAGCCTTCACGGGCATGCTGCCAAGAACTTTCTCCATGAGCAAGAATACTTAATGACCATGAATCTTTAGGGGCATAATGCTGAAAAACATAATCGAACGACTCAAGGAAAGGGGCCAACTCCGTCTGTGATGGTAGCTCGTTGAGTGCCTTAGCCTTATATTTATCGCGTACCTTAACGATTACAGGCCCATATTTCCATGCCTCAAACTGTTCGTCGAACATGGGTTGACCAGTACGGATAATAGACTCTCGCTGAGAAAAATACATGAGTTTATGAAGTTTCATCTCGTCTATCTCAGTATTCCTCTCATCTTTATACCTTTTAAAGATATAAGAAGCTGCTTTTATAACATCAATCATTAGAATCTATTATTGGTTGTTCTCTTATCTCTCAGACCTCTCATGGGAGTAGAAGATTATAAGTGCTTTATGATGCAAAACTACTAAAAATATCCGATATATGCAACTCCTTGGAATAAAATCTTTCTCGCCTTATTTGCATTTCGGCTATTTTGCAAGATTGACAAACTAAGGATGCAGGGGCTGAGCTTATTCTATGGCATACAAAGGATTGGGAAGGACTATACCCTTTCTACAAGCCGTCGCTCTAACATTATTCTCTATCCTGTATTTAATGCTGCGTTTCTCCGATTTTATCCATATATGTAATGCCCAAAGCAGACAAAACAAATACAATATGAATACTGATTTGCATAATCGTGTGTTGTGTATCTATATTTTCTGCTACAAATGTTTCCAACAAATGAACGGCAGAAATACTGATAAGCGAAATCATCAATTTATGTTTTAATGCATTTGGATTTATCTTACCAAGATAACCAAACTGATTACTATCCTTGTCTTTCTCTATGATTTCCAGTCTGCTAACAAACGACCAATATCCTCCAATTACACATACGATGATTAAATTCAGAACCATTGAGACATCCACAATCCCTATAGCGAGCATAAGCATAGTTTCTTCTGTGAATGTCTCAATATTTATAAGGCTATGTATGACATCTTTACAAAAGACGTATGAATACATTCCCATTACTACGCACATACCGAGATAAACAGGAACTTGGAGCCAGCGACTTTGAAAGATACACCACTCTATGACTTTTTCTAATTTGTTGCTCATAAATATGATATTTAAAGTATTTGCATTAAGTAATCAACGATCTTTGAGTGACGTTGCTGAATTTTATCTTTATCCCAAATTGGGTCTTGTTCCGTCATTCCTAAAACTTCCCTTTGCTGCTGCAAATATGTATAACTTTCTCGCTTTTTCTGGAATCTTTCATTGCTTAATGACATGTTATGGCTACCAGACAGTAGCAAGTAGTTTCCCAAACATTCCAAATAACGATTATAGAAGTCCTCATCATAAGAGCAATATCCATTATTCGGTTCTTTGTTTTCTGTTTGTGGCGCGATATGTTCAAGATGAGGTTGCTCAATGTCGTCATATTTCAACGTCTTATATCCTGCTTTCCCACATTGAATAAGGTGATTTTCATATTTCCATAAGAGTATTTTGGCTGTGTTGTGGTTCATTCCCATATTTAGAGTACGTAATAATTCATCATTATTCCAATAGCCCCACCAGTCTTTTCTACTCTTCATCCACTGGATGTGATTGACTACTGTTTTAGCACTATTATCCATATTCTTATAACATTCATTTAAACGCCACAAAAGATTAGCTCGTGTACCTATAATCCGATGACGGAGGAATATTTGTTCTAATGCTCTTGCTAATTCTTCTAGTTCTTTTTGAGGCATTCCTTTTAATAATGCTTTGATAACAAAAGGGAACATAATACTTCGATCTGCTGCAACAAGCAAAGCATGATAAGTGATGTTTTTCTTTGTTTCGTCTAAAAAGTTGCTTATTTGGCTAAAACAAGACGATAGTAGTTGCGTAAATTCCCTAATGAATGATATACAACTATCGGCTTTGTCTAATTCTTTGTTTACAAAGTCTGTTGAGTTTATATCGTCAAGAGAATTCCGATAAACTTTTATGGTATAATTCAATACATTGTCTTCATCTATATTTCCCTCAATCTTGGAGATAGATTTATAGATATGTTCAAAGCGTTCTGTAATCTCAGATAATAGGTTTTGTTTATCCTCTACGGGCGCATGCAGATGTATGTCGTACATAAACTGTGCTTTGATAATCTCCAACTTTGTGGGCTTTTTACCACGGTTGTTTTGGAAAATAAACATTTGTACAGCTTCGCTCTCATCTTTTACTACATGGGTTGTACAAGATGCTTTTGTCATAGCCTCAAGAAGCTGTAATAATTCTTCTTCTGTCTTATCGGTTAGTTCGTTGCAAAAAAAATCAAAGGCATTTACTATTCTTTCCTTTGAAACAGTATCTATCTCATTTCGATTATGGATCGTCTGGTCTATCACATAATCTCGGAACATCTGATTGTCATAACTCACAGTTGAAAAGCGATATTGCCTTCTCTGTTTGATGGTGTTGCAATATAATATATACAAGTCATCATCAAAATCGTCCACCTTCTCTATGTTTCTAATTTGTTTTAATCGCTTATAGAGAGCCGACAGAAAGATAACGGTAGTTGTCAATCGCTGTTGTCCATCTATAATAGCATATTTATTCTCACCTTTCTCCTCAAAGAGAAAATGACCAAAATAGTATGGCGTAGAAGAGCGGCTATTTACATAATCTTGTAAATCTGACAGGAATGTATCGACTTGTTTGAGGCTTTTGTTAGAGCTATCTGTATCCCAGGAATAAGCTCGTTGATAGTTAGGCACACTAATTGACTTTCCTGCCAACAGTGTTGATATGTTTGTATATGATTCCATTATGATGTTTTATTTTAGCCTCCAATTCAAATTTTGAATTGGAGGACACAAAATGAATTTAGCGTGCTGCTCTTGAGCTGACTTTTTTACCGAATCGGTCGTAAGTATCAAGCCATGAGCCTTTTCTAACAACAAAAGTATCACCACTAACACTTACAAACATACCTATATTGGAGCTTAAGGACTTATACTTTTTCCCTTGCCCGTCATAAAGGTCATACCAACTACCTTTCAAAACAATAAAGAAATTTGAGCTATGCCCCATTATTTCTCCAATGTTTTCACTAACAGATTTTGTCTTCTTACCACGTTCGTCAAAGATGTCATACCAAGAACCGTGGCGCTCAATCATTGAAATTGCCATAATAGTTTTCTTTCTTTGGGTCGTACAATTCCTATGGACCGTTCAAGTTAATATGCAAGAAGCGTGGAACTGTATGCTCCACGTCTTAATGTACAGGCCCTGAGAAAACCTTTTGTGACAGATGTGGGAATAACAGCCCCACGCTATATGCGTGGAGACCATTACGACCTTTCTTGTCACATTGTTTGGAAGTTTCTCAGGCTTCGTACATACAAGAATAGGGCATAACGCCTCTTTTTACCAAAATGTATGGGCATATAATATGCCCAGTTGCAAAGATATAATTTTTTTGTAATATTCTAAAAGAAATAAAAAATTATTTTGTACTTGCTGGTTGGCTTTACACTAAATTTTCAAATATCAAAATACGAGTTCTACAAAAAAATATTATAATTTTGCACTTGCTGGTGGTTTTATTTTCGAGCACTACTCGAGGGTGCTTACGCTCAGATTCCAACTCTAGCTGGCAACTTTGTTAAGTTCAGTGAATTTGTAACTCGCTTCAGTGAATTGGTTGCTGAACGTAGTGAAAAGACAATTGATGTAGAGGAGTTCATCAAAGCTAACTATCCCGATGCTAAGTATGAACCTAACTACAAACCGCAAGACACCGACGATGTATTTCTTGCATTCCGCATTGCCCCCAACAAACTCAAGTACATTAGCGCGATGAAGAAGAAGATTGAGGGTGTATTCAAGACTACAGTATGTGATACTGACGGTTGGGTTCCGTTCGCCATTTTCGGCCAGAAAATCACTCGTTCAGAATATGAGGCCATGGGGTTCCTCAACATTCGTGAAGTGGTTCGTTGTCTGTTTGGTAAACGTATTGAGTTCCGTCAAGGGGACATCTCTAAACACGAGGTTCCCGTGCAAGTACGCGATCTTAAAATGGTAGGACGAGAGGATTTTATCTCTGCACCGACAACCACACGACTCACTACAGAAACGTTCAAACCAAAGCAAGGCAGCTATCTTGGTAACGAACTTGATAAGTATGCATACTTTCCACGACCTAAGGATATGCCAGGATTGAAGGGATGGGATGCTGCAGTCAACTCTCTGGCAGTAAACCTTGCCCTTGAGGAACGATGGTATTATGACGATGCAGACAAACAAAATCGACCTATCTTGAAGAATTATCTCTCGTTTACCTTTCAGCGTCTTCAATATGAAGACAAATTGGAGAAAGAGGTGGCTGCTAAGAATAACAGACAACCACGACTCAAAATTCTCGAAAATCAGCTGTATGCAGTTTGGAATACTGGACTTGTAGACAATATCTATGATCCCATCTATGCCTATTTCATGCGCAACGATGGTCGTACACCCACAATCAAACAGCCTTGGGTATTTATGGGCTTCAATACAGCCAACTCTTCTCAGCAGAAGATTATGTCTAGCTTTCCTTATCGCCCAGAGCGAGCATCGTACTTCAATGATCCTCGCGAACTTCTTTACGATACTCGAGCTACAGAACCGACTCTAGACTGGGAGCATTTTTTGAAAGATAACATATCACGACTGCCCATAGGTTTCATCAAGAAAGGATATGCAGACAGTTTCCCATTTGTAGATGATCCTTCAGCACTGCCTAAGCAGAAGCGCGAAGAGTACTATCGCAGCATGGCTGATGCCATATATGCTGACGATGATTGGAAACAGTTTGTTACTACTCGTTTTCGCAATGCTGTAACTGTGGCTCTGGCACGTGTAGCATGGAACTACAAGACTGCTATTCCAGTTTACTATCCTACCGCAAAAAAACTGCAATTACTCCTACCATTGGTACTCGAGGACAAGAAAAGAATTGATGTGGCATTGGTTTGTAATCATGTTTACAAGCCCGAAGAGGGAGTAAACAACTATGAAGGTCGTACTATCTTCACGTTGCAGATGGCATACAACAACGCTCGACTCATCACTCGCCCTGATAGCGACTGGCTCATGGCTGACATGGCAATAAACAAGTAACTATATAAATGCAAAAAGCATCGGAAATGCACACTGCCCCCAATGCTTTTTGCGTATTATTATATGAGGTATAAGTTTTTCGTCCTTAAAAGAATCTGTTTTTATCCGATTGCGTTTAACCCTGTTCAAGTATTTTCTTGTCTGTCAAGAAATCCAAGAGTCCGACAGTCAATACTCCGAGTTCGTCTTCCTTGCGGTGGATATCATCACCTACAATGACAATCTTACGGAAGTGGTCATTGATTGACAATAAAGGACGTCGCTCTTGCTGTTCCTTTTCTGGCGTAGGCATGTGAAAGGCTGACTGGATATACACTCTGTATGGAGGGCGGTTCACCACAAAGTCTACCTCCAACTGTTTTCTGACAAACTTACCGTTCTCATCCTTGCCACCAAGTTCAACCAATCCTACGTCCACATTATATCCTCGACTGCGAAGCTCATTATAGATAATGTTTTCCATAATGTGCGTTTCCTCTTGTTGGCGATAGTTGAGAATGGCAGCACGTATGCCGATGTCTGCGAAGTAGTATTTCGTCTCGGTACCAATATATTTTCTTCCTTTCACAGCATAGCGCAAAGCTTCTTCTATCAAGAAAGAGTTTTTCAGATAGTCAATGTATTGTTTTATAGTGTCTCTTTTTATGGTTACCCCTTGTGAAGATTGAAAAGTATTGGCTATTCTCGTTGGATTGGTTGACGAACCAATGCCCGAGGCTATTACACGCACCAATTCCTTCATTCCTTCAGGATTACGCAGATGGTTGCGCTCAATTACGTCACGCAGATAGGTAGTTTCATACAGACCACGCAAATAGTCTGTTTTCTTTTCTTCCGTTTCAAGCAAAGCCACCTGTGGCAGTCCTCCAAAAGTATAGTAATCCAACCAAGCTTTGCGTATATCTCCACCAATACCACTAAAGTATTCGTCAAAGGTGAGAGGCCATATGCGTATCTCGTCCCCTCTACCTCGGAACTCAGTCACAACATCACTTGATAGGAAGCGAGAGTTTGAGCCCGACACATACACATCTACATTTCTCATGTGTGTCAAGCTAAGAATAACCTCCACAAATTCTTCTACCAACTGTACCTCGTCCAAGACTATATAATAAGGTTTGCCATCATCCACAACCTTTGAATCTATATAGTCGAGCAAGGTATCAGGCTTCCTCAACCGCCTATTTCGGAAATCATCAAGTTGTATCTCAATGATGTGACTATCAGTTACCCCATGTTCCAACAGCCAGTTATGCCAGATGTCAAACAGCAGGAAAGACTTTCCACATCGTCTGACACCTGTTATAATCTTCACAAGTCCATTCCCACGTCCTGCGATAAGTTCATCCAAATATTTCTTACGTTCAAATATCATATTAGAGTACTATTTTTGATATTAGTATCATATTTTACACCGCAAAGATAATTTTTTTATTTCGAAATACAGCATAACCAATGGAAAAACTGCATTTAAGAAGTATAAAAATGTGATAAAACAGTATGATAGGCTACATTTCTATTGGTTCTTATAGAATTAAAAAGGGATGATTGGCAATCATATTCTTTATTTATCATATAGTTTACCCCTCCCTTATAAAACAATCTTATTGGAGGTAAGCTTACTATGTATGTGGATTAATCTCATTCTATTAACAATCTACACATTTAACGGAAGAACCAAATTAAACCTACATAAGGGCATTAGCAAAGAAAGGAGAAAAGTCATTATTCAAGACTTTTTAAGGCTCATTCCCCTTGTAGATAAAGGGATATAAGATGTTTTAGGTCTCTTTTCGTCACTTATACCAAAGATTGTAATAGATTAGTCTACTCACCCTTTACAGTATTAATTAGGCTAAAGAAATCTGTTACTCCGCCAAAAGGCGTTAACCCTGTTACTTTGTCTTATCGTACCCTGTCCTCGGTTAATACCGTCTTAACGATGCTATTCAGTCAAAACGAAGTTTCCTGTCATTTCTGTCAGCCTTGGTCTTTATTTAACTTGTTAGTACACAGAGAGGTTACACGAAATGTTAATTATGACAGCAAATAAGAATAAAACTTTTTCTTGTAGTAATGTGTAATAAATCCAGTCTTGCGTTGAAAGCCTTTGCTCTCCATGCTTTGAGAGAAGAGGAAATTTTTTATTTTAATTTTTCTTTGCCTTTTCTTTGTGGGATTTAATATTTATTTTTATCTTTGCACCCAGTTAAGTTAAAATTAACCAGTATTTCAAATGGAAATGATAAAGAATATTATTACGGCTATTGGATGTGACCTCCTCATGAGAGGTGCACAGACTTTCTGTGGCGTGATAGATTCTTTAACAAAAAAAGATAGAAAAAAGAGCAAGAATTATTTGGTAGTTCCAAATAATTGTGTACTCTCTCTCTCTCTCTCTCTCTCTCTCTCTCTCTAC
>NZ_JH114144.1:122828-126025 GCF_000224595.1 Prevotella sp. C561
TTACCTAACTAATTGTGTACTCTCTCTCTCTCTCTCTCTCTCTCTCTCTCAGAGCAGACGTAAATAAATCTTTTTTCTTCTTTTATCGTACGCGCGCGAGGAGCACCGTATAACTCCATGTAGGCAAAGAACTTATAGTAAGTTTTCTTTGTCTTTTTTGTGTTTGTAATCATTAACGAAGTAAGCCAATATAAAAGATTAAATTAACCTGTTCTGTAGATTTGAATACACGTCTATAGCTCGTGGTAATTAACTTTGATTTTATAACCATTAAATAAGAAATTAAGTGAAACAGAAGAAACGTGTGTATGAATCTCCTTCTATTGAAGTTATACAATTAGTTGAGGGGAACAGTTTATGTGAGTTTTCTGGTGATCACCAATCTGCTCAAACTGGTTCAGATGCTCTTAGCGGAGGACATGCGAGTGCAGAGTCTGGCTTTGAAAGCCTCAGTGGTGGTCATGAAGATGCAGAGTCAGGCTCATCAAGTGGAAGTAGTGGCCATGCAAGTGCAGGCTTTGGTGGCGGGTTTGATTAACGCACTATGAAACAAATAGTAATTATATAGTAGTTAAAGAAATCATTTATTTAAATCATTTTATATACAACAAATTATGAGAAATTTAAAAATGGCTATTCCTGCAGCAGTAGCTTTGCTATTGTTTGCAGCATGTTCAAACGATGACATTGCTGATGGAAAGAAGGGCAATGAAAAGGCAGGTGGAAAGATAACGACTACTTTTGCTTCTGTAACAGCGCCAACATCACGAACATCAATGACTAATCATGCTTTCCACACTGGTGGAGACTTTCTTTGGGAAGATGATGACCAAATTTTCGTAAATATTTCTGGTACATATACACAGAGTACCTCAAGTGAACTTACCCCGTCAAAAGCGAGAGGTACATTCCAAGTTCCTGGTGCTCTTACTGCTTCAAGTTATCCTGTAACATATACAGGTAAGAATGCAATTTCTGGTACACAGGTAACAATCGCTGCTGTACAGAATCAGAAAGCCCCTAATAATTCAGAACACTTTGGTGAGTCTGGCGACTGTGGTGTAGCTACTGCCAACAGAGCTTCTGATGGCACATATACTTTCACTTTGCAGCACAAGGCATCTTATCTTTGCTTTATGCCTTTCTTGAGTAATGCAAGTATGTTTGAAGATCTTCGTCTTCAGAAGATTGTTGTTACATCGGATAATGATATTGCGGGAGACTATTCTTTTAGTGCTGCTGGCCTTGGAGCAAGTGCGCAGAGTAATGGTTCACGTACTATCACGCTCAATATGAAAGCTCTTGCAGGTAATAATTTAGAGAATACGGTATTCCCATTGACAAATACTTCTGCAAGTGTAGATAATTCAGCTTACATGGTCATTGCTCCAGGGCAGCATACCTTGAAAGTTGACTATTATGTAGTCGATCCTACTTCTAAAGTTACCTCTGTTACAACTAAGACAGTTACAGCTAACTTTAAGCCAAACTTGGTTTATGACTTTACAGCTGATGTCGCACCAAAGATCTATCATGATTATGGTACAATAGGGTTCTATATGTGGGGTACAAATCACGAATTCTTTGAGGGTAGACAAAGAACTGCATTTGCTAATGGTGATCATGTAGATTTCCCAAGCTCTTCTTCTGCAAGTTATTCAGATGTAACTACTCGTTATCCAGTATACTCTCCTTCTGAGAACTCTGTAAATACATTAACAGCGAATGAAGCTATGCATATAGTAAAGAATGGTGATATTCATTGGGATGATAATATTTATTGGATTGCTGATAAGCATTTGTGGAAGAATGGTGCTTGGATTTTGAGAAAGAATAAGATTCCAAATTATTCACAGTTCTCTTTCGAGGGACAGGATTATGATAGAAATGGATTGTTCACGCCAATGGACCTCCCTATATCACAAGGAAAGCCAACTTCAAATATCGGAGATTATTATTTCTTGCCAGCTTTGGGTGAGTTAGTATTAGAACGTTCTATGTTTATTGATCGCGGAAATGTGATTTATACAGCAACAAAGAACTTAAATCCACTTGATGATAATAACTATATTTTGCTTGGAATTAGAAATGGTGGTGATGCAATTGTTCAAAACATCAATCGTACAACGCGTGCATATCCGAAGTATGTCTTTGAGTAAATTGTAGTATCTGATTCAGTAATAGATTTATGTAAGTAGTTTTGTGATAGGAATTCATTATGTATATGATTAACAAACACGAAAGAAAAGTATACGTAACATTCTTAGAATTCTCTTTTCATGATACTATCTTAATAAAAACATAGTATTTACATTCGGTAATTTAATTTTCGTTTTCTTGCCTCCTAACGTTCCTGTAGCGTTCAGGGGGCAAGTTTTTGATATGTAGGTTGAGTGGTTAAAATAGAAAAGATGGACGGTAATAGATAAAGTTACTCTCCCCTTACAATATTAAATTGGTTATAGAAATCTGTTACCCCGCCAAAAGGCGTTAACCCTGTTACTTTGTCTTCTCGTACCCTGTCTACAAGCTGTTCACCTTGTTACCCTGTCTCTTCTCGTATCCTGTCTACAATCCGTTCACTTTGTTACCCTGTCTTTTCCCATACCCTGTCTAAAATCCGTTCACCTTGTTACCCTGTCTCTTCTCGTACCCTGTCTACAATCCGTTCACTTTGTTACCCTGTCTCTTGCATAACCTGCCCTCGGTTAATACCGTCTTAGCGATGGTATTCAGTCAAAACGAAGTTTCCTGTCATTCCTGTCAGCCTTGGTCTTTACTTAACTTGTTAGTACACAGTGAGGTTACACTGAATGTTAAAAGTGACAGCAAATAAGAATAAAACTTTTTCTTGTAGTAATGTGTAATAAATCCAGTCTTGCGTTGAAAGCCCTTTCGTTCCATGCTTTGAGAGAAGCGGAAGTTTTTATTTTAATTTTTCTTTGCCTTTTCTTTGTGGGATTTAATATTTATTTTTATCTTTGCACCCAGTTAAGTTAAAATTAACCAGTATTTCAAATGGAAATGATAAAGAATATTATTACGGCTATTGGATGTGACCTCCTCACAAGAGGGACACAGACATTCTGTGGCGTAATAGATTCTTTAACAAAAAAAGATAGAAAAAAGAGCGAGAATTATTTGGTAGTTCCAAATAATTGTGTACTCTCTCTCTCTCTCTCTCTCTCTCTCTCTCT
>NZ_JH114144.1:126592-216014 GCF_000224595.1 Prevotella sp. C561
AACTAAATTAGTTGTACTCTCTCTCTCTCTCTCTCTCTCTCTCTCATATAGGCCAGGCCTAACCTCCCCACTTCTTTCTTCATACGCGTGCGCGCGAGGAGCGCCGTGTGAACCCATGTAGACAAAGGAATTGTAGTGATTTCCCTTTGTCTTTTTTCGTGTGTTGTTTGCTTGATGTCTAACAATGATATAAGCAAACATCTTCCCTTGTTTTTGATAAGGATGGTGAGTACTTTGAGACAGGAATAGCACAGAACTCAAGTAAGACAGATTAAGCAGAGTAACGATAAGATATTATTAATTCAAATATTAAAAAAATGAATAAAGAAAGATGGGCTTACGTTAAGCCCGAATGTGAAGCGACTACATGTCAGACAGAATGTCATCTTCTCGATGCAAGCGGTAATGCTGGAACAATTGGAGGAGGTCCAACTTATGGTGAGGCAAAACGCCAAATACCTTGGGACGATGAAGAGGAAGAAGAGGAACCAGTAGAGGCAGTCTCTTTCTCAAGTAAAAGAGAGTTAAGTAACAGGTTCTAAATTGACACGCATACTAAAATTAAAAGAATGAAAACAATGAAGAATAAAACGGCTATCAGTTCGATGGTGCAGACGGCTTGCTATGCTTTTGCTGCCGTATTGCTTACAGCAAGTTGTGCTAACGACGACACAACACAGAACGAGAAAGAACAGAAGACGGAGGTTCCTGCTGGTACAACTGCTTTCAATGGCTTCTCTCAGCAGGGTAGTGCT
The DNA here is from genome assembly GCF_000224595.1 of Prevotella sp. C561. Lineage (NCBI taxonomy): Bacteria > Pseudomonadati > Bacteroidota > Bacteroidia > Bacteroidales > Prevotellaceae > Prevotella > Prevotella sp. C561. The sequence continues at coordinate 127,348 of NZ_JH114144.1, forward strand.
ACTCGTACAGCAATTGTCAATCATACCAAGGGGGCTGGTGCATCAGTCAATTGGAGCAATACTGACAAGATTTGGGTAAAGGATAATGCTGGTACATGGAATCAGAGTAACGCTGTTGCTTTCGCTACTTCAAACAAGGCACAGGGTACTTTTGCATTGAATGGTACTTATAGTCAGGCAACGCATGATGTTGTTTATACGAATAAGACTATTGCTGCTGGTGCACAGCCACAGGTAGAAATCAAGTCTGCGCAGACACAGTCAGCACCAAACAACTTTGACCATGCTGGTGAGTCAGGTGATTGTGGTATTGCCTCTGCAGCAAAGAATGGTAATGACTATACCTTCACACTTAATCACAAGGCAGCTTATCTCTGCTTAATCCCTCGTTCAAGCAATCCTTATGTGAACCGCAGTAAACTTATTAAAGTTGAAATCACGGCAGAAGATGATATCGCTGGTACTTATACCATCGGTGCTAATGGCGCTCTTACCCTTGCTTCTGGTGGTTCAAAGACTATTACCGTTACAACAGGCTCAGGCTTTGCTATCGACAATTCTTCTGACGACATGAGCAAGAACGCCACTTATGTTGTTGTTGCTCCAGGTAACCATAAGTTCCGTATCCGCTATTGGTTGAAGAATACAACAGACCACCCAGATGAAACAACTGCTGGCGTTATGACTCCTATTGAAGGAACTATTACAAGATATGTAGATATCAATTGTGTTGCAGGTATAATGACTGATGTTACCGCAAATCTAACATTGAAAAATTATGATGGACGCAACTACTATATGTGGGATGCACAGAATAATTACTGGTCTGGACATGAATGGAATAGTGCTGACCCTTGGCAGCCAACACTAACATCACAGCTTGCAAATTCAAATTACCCACAAGATGGTGATGTTTTTGGACGATATTTTAATAAATATTTCCCTGGTGCAAACATAAGGTATGATGCAACAACTCCGCTTTTCCAATCTTTACCAAATGCAAATGAATTGTCATGGTATTGCATAAAGGGAGAACCACGTTGGGATCAATATGAATTATGGACAACGATGAATCATCTTTATCAAGGTGGAATGTGGTTTAAGAAAAAGTCTGTTTTACAAGCAGAAGGTAATTATGATGTTAATGTTTCTGCGGATAGGGTAACAGATTTACGTGTTGCATATAAATACTATAATATAGTCCCTACTCAGACGCTTCCATCTGTAACTGATATAAATAATTACTTTTATCTTCCAGCCTCAGGAGGATATTACTATGGTAAATTGGAGCGTTTAGGCTGGGCGGGTGATAACTGGTCTTCAAATACTTATCCATTAGATAACAGTGGTGCATACCATTTGTATTTTGTAAGTAATAATGTGTATGTAGATAGTAATCGCCGCCATTATGGATTTACTGTCAATAAATTTGAATAAAATGTCTTACATGTTTTAGGACTATGTCCTGGATCTTCGGTAATTTAATTTTCGTTTTCTTGCCTCCTAACGTTCCTGTAGCGTTCAGGGGGCAAGTTTTTGTTATGTGGTATGAGTTGGTGATATCCAAAAGACTGATAGTGATAGACAAGGTTACTCTCGTCTTACAGTATTAAATAGGCTATAGAAATCTGTTACTCCGCCAAAAGGCGTTAACTCTGTTACTTTGTCTTCCCGTACCCTGTCTAAAATCCGTTCACCTTGTTACCCTGTCTCTTGCATACCCTGTCCTCGGTTAATACCGTCTTAACGATGCTATTCAGTCAAAACAAAGTTTCCTGTCATTTCTGTCAGCCTTGGTCTCCACATAACTCTTTAGTATACAGTAGGATTACACGAAATGTTAAAAGTGACAGCAAATAAGAATAAAACTTTTTCTTGTAGTAATGTGTAATAAATCCAGACTTGCATTGAAGGCTTTCTGCTCTATGCTCGAGAGAACTGAGAATAAATAGTTATGTTATTAGGGCAATAGATTACTTCTCCAGTCTTAGCTTGGTTATATACTTCTGTTACTCCAGTCAAAAGCGTTCACTTTGTTACTCTGTCTCCTTTATACCCTGTCTAAAATCGTTCACTTTGTTACCCTGTCTCCCCATATCCAGTCTAAAGCTGTTCAGCTTGTTACCCTGTCTTCCCATATCCTGTCTAAAATCGTTCACCTTGTTACTCTGTCTTTCTATACCCTGTCTAAAGCCGTTTATTCTGTCTTTTGTGTATTTTGTCCTTGTGTCCTGTGAGAGATTAACGGTAATACTCACGTACATGTATCACTTTTACTACAAAGTGCTGTAATATCATTCGAAATGTCGGATAATACACATAATTATTTGCAAGGTTTTTAATTTTTATGTATTTTTGCAAATTCGCTGTTAAAAAAGCGAGTAATGAAACCTTATTCTCACAATAAGCAATATTATTCTTTTTACTCACGAGAGTAAATCTAAACATTAAAGTACCAGAGAGAAATGAGAAAAGAAATGCAAAAAAGTAATCTTGTATTGCGTCTTTGGGCAGTACTGGCTCTGATGTTAATGCTTAGTATAGGGTCAACCGTCTCGGCACAAACGCAGGATGTCGATAAGATGGTAGTGACGCTGTCTATGAAGCAAACAGAATTAAAGACCTTCTTAGACGAGGTGTCTAAGCAAACGGGGTTGCAGTTTGATGTGGCTCCCGACCTCTTGTCTCAAGCGGAGAAAGTAAGCATTGAGGCGCAGGGACAGCCTGTTCGTGCCGTTTTAGGGCAAGTGTTCAATAAGTCAGGCTTCAGTTATAGTATTGAAGGCAACAATGTCAAACTTAGTCGTAAACCTACGCAGGAGAAGCGAAAGGGAGTGTATGGGCAGATAACCGATAAAGACGGTCTGCCTCTACCAGGTGTAACCATCCGAATGAAAGGTTTTAATGGTGGTTATATAACGAATTTAGATGGTCAGTATGAGATAAATACCGACCAGCCAGAGGTTACGCTCACCTTTAATTATATAGGATATAAACCTTTAGAGAAAAAGGTGAAGAACGGAACGGCAGGTAATTTCACCATGCAAGAAGACGTTGGTGAGTTAGGCGAAGTCGTTGTAACAGGTTTTGCTACAAAGAACAGAAATAGCTTTACGGGCTCACAAGTATCTATAAAGAAGGACGAGCTCTTGTCAGTGGGTACAAAGAATGTGCTTACAAGTTTGGCTAACTTTGTGCCAGGTCTTAGTGTGTTAGAAGACAACCTCGGCGGATCTGACCCAAATAAGATAGCTGATATCAATATTCGTGGACGCGCTACCTTTTCTGGTCAAGCCAACTTACCTGTATTCGTCGTTGACGGTTCGCAGGTAAAGGTAGACTATGTCAATGACATGGATATGAACGATATAGAGTCGATAACCGTACTCAAAGATGCCTCTGCCTCTGCCCTCTATGGTGCGAAGGCTTCTGCTGGTGTTATCGTTATCACAACAAAGGCGCTCAAGGGAGGTAAGTTGAGATTTAATTACAGCGGTACTATGCGTTTGTCAACCCCTGATTTGAGTGATTATAAGTTGCTGTCAGCATCACAAAAGCTTGAGTATGAGCGTTTAGCAGGTCTTTATACAGCAACCGACTTAGCTGAACTATATACATTACAAAACAAGTACGCATACTATTACAATCAGATTCAAGACGGTGTAACAACCGATTGGATTAAGAAACCATTGCGTAATGCGCTTTCTTCACAGCACAGTTTAAGTATTGATGGTGGTGACGAGCATGCACGTTATAATTTAGGTGTACGTTATGGAGACGAAGAAGGTGTAATGAAAGGTTCGAGTCGTGAGCGTTTGTCAACGAATTTCAAACTCTCCTATAACCTTTCTGGTAAGTTCTTTATCAGTAACACGGCTACCATCTCATCAGTGAAATCAAATCAATCACCATACGGTGACTTCTCTGATTGGGTGAAGCAGAATCCATACGAGTATCCATACGATGAATATGGAGCATTGAAACCAAAGTTGAACTACGACCTCTCTAACCCACTATATGAAGCGTCTTTAGGCAGTTTCAACAAAGGTAACACGCTTGATGTGTTAAACACAACTACATTACAGGTGTGGTTAGGCGAGAAATTCAGAATTGATGGCGATTTCTCTATACAAAAGACAAAATACGAGGGACGTAACTTTGTGTCACCTTTCTCAGCAGATCAGATTAAGAATGTGGCTGATGTGTCACGTAGGGGACGTCTGACAGAGACCTTCACCAGTACAACGACCTATCAAGGTAAGTTGATGGTGTCATACAACAACTACATATTTAGTAAGTTATTCCTCACAGCGATGGCCGGTACATCCATTGAGTCAAACTCAGTCGATGGTAGTATGTATGGTTCAGTAGGTTATTATTCAGATAATGTAGCCCACCCATTGTTGGCAGGCAACTATCCAACGGGTAAACCAGGTGGTGTTGACAATAAGTATAATGGTGCAGGTTTCTTCGTGAACCTCAACTCTATATGGGATAACCGTTATTTCTTAGATGTCATCTATCGTTATGAAGGATCGTCTAAGTTTGGTAAGAACTCACGTTTTGCACCTTTCTGGAGTGTGGGAACAGGATGGAATATTCACAATGAGAAGTTCCTTAAGGGTTCGCCATTTCAGCTGTTAAAACTCCGTGCAAGTGTGGGTTACCTTGGTAACATCTCCTTTGAGCCATATCAGGCGTTGACTATGTACACCAGCTTGGCAGGACTTAACTATATAAAAGGTATTGGTGCCATCCCAATGGGTATTGGAAACAAGAACCTTAAATGGGAGAGAACGCTCAGTGCGAACGTCGGTCTTGACCTCACAATGTTTAAGGGTCGTTGGGATTTCTCAGCTGATGTCTATAGAAAGAACACAGACAACCTATTGCTCGATATCACTAAGGCCCCATCATTGGGTATTACTACCTCCCGTGAGAATGTAGGAGAGGTAGAAAACCATGGTTTCGAGTTCCAGACACGTGTTATTCCTATCAAGAACAAGGACTGGGAGTGGTCGTTAAGTCTTAATTATGCTTACAACAAGAATAAGATTAAGAAGATCAGTAATGCTCTTCGTGAACAAAACGAGAAGAACCAAGCAAAGGGCGGTGTGGTCCCATTGCCTATCTATGAAGAAGGTCAGTCGTTGACCGCATTGAAGGTAGTCTCTTCAGCAGGTATCGACCCTATTACGGGTGATGAAGTCTTCATTAAGCGTGACGGTAGTCTTACATTCGTCTACGACCCTAACGATAAGGTCGTATATGGCGACACCACACCATTCGGTATGGGCTCAATCGGTTCTTACCTTACCTATAAGCAATTCTCAATGGGAATGTCTATGCGTTATTCCTTCGGTGGAGCTGTTTACAATCAGACATTGGCAACAAAGGTAGAGGGTGCCGACCCACGCTATAATGCTGACGAACGTGTATTTAGCAGCAGATGGAAAGAAGTAGGTCAGCAGGCTAAGTACAAGCGTATCAGCGATTCAAGTGTACCAATGCAGACCTCTCGATTTGTTGAGACAAATAATTATATCACGTTGAGCAGTCTCTCACTTGCCTACGAGGTACCATTGACATTGATACAAAGATATGGACTTAAGCGTTTACATCTTGAGATGTTGGCCAACGACCTCTTCTATCTCTCATCAGTAAAACGTGAGCGCGGATTAAGTTATCCATACGAACGTAGTGTAGAGTTATCAGTTAGACTTGGATTTTAAGCCGGTAGATAGCAGACACATTAATATAATGTAGAAAGACTATTAGGTAACAATAATAAAAAAGAAGATGAAGAAAATAACATATTACCCTAAACTGTTGATAAGTGCTGTGATGGTGCTGTTGGTGGTATCATGCAGTGACTTTATCAATGTTCAACCAGCAGGACAAGTCGATGAGGATGAGCAATTCTCATCAATCCGTGGTTTCCGTAATACGATGTATGGTGCTTATGGTAGCATGGCAACGTCAGACTTATATGGAGGAAACTTAGGCTTTGGTTTTGTTGACCAATTAGGACAAATGTTTGGTTACGATAACTCGTCAGAGACAAGCTACTTCGTAGGTCAATACGATTATATGCGTAGTGATGTACGTACTATTGTTGATGCCATTTGGGCAAAGCAATATCAAGCAATAGCATACGTCAATAATATAATTTATCATACAGAGAATGCTAAGTTTGAGCATGCAGAGCTGCCTTTGATGCGTGGTGAGTGCTATGGTTTACGTGCTTTTATGCACTTCGACCTCGTTCGTCTTTTTGCTGAAGACTATGGTCAAAGCAATGAGGCAACACGTGGTATTCCATACTCAACGACTTTCGACCTCAACAATAAGCAATTATTGACTTTGCATAAAACGTATGAAGCGATATTGTCCGACCTTGATAAAGCAGAAGAACTCCTCAAGAATGATAATGTAGTAAATGTTGAGACAACAGCTACCAGCGATTATCTAAAGGGACGTGCAGTGTTCTTTAATAAGTATGCTGTGGCCGCTACGAAGGCAAGAGTCTATTATTCTATGGGCGACGAGGCTAATGCAGCTAAGTATGCTAAGCAAGTAATCGACGCAACCAATAACTTCTCGCTGAAGAAATATAGTTCATTGAGCGATGTAAAACGCTTCCCAGCAGCAGGAGAGCTGATATTCGGCTTGTATAATAACACCCTTTCAAGCACTATCTCCACCCTTTTCCTGTCACAAACAGCACGTGGAACATTTACAGAAGGACGTAGAGACCTTGAGAATCTGTATGAGACATCAGCCTTCTCAGCCACAAGTACCGACCTACGCTATACAGCTTATTACAGACAGAATACCACATCAGACGGTTTGAAAAGCTACTCTTTTGTGAGATTCTTAGAGAGCGATGCGCAGGTAAGCAGTAATCCTTTACAAGGTTTGACACTCATCCGTCTGCCAGAGATGTATTATATCTTAAGTGAATGTACATACGATAGCGATAAGACAGAGGCTGTTAGACTACTCAATGAGGTAAGGAAGAGCCGTGGCTTGGAGGATGTTGACAGTGCTAAGGTAGCAACAAGAGAGGCTTTCAATAAGGAGATGTTGCGTGAGCGCATGCGTGAGATGCCTGGTGAAGGACAAACGTTCTATGCGTTGAAGCACTACAACAAACCATTTACCGACTTTAGAGGTATTACCACACGTCAGCCATCTAATTCCATCTTCGTCTTGCCTTGGCCAGATACGGAGAAAGAGTTCGGAGGACAGTAAGTAATTAAACACTTTATGAAGATGAAAAAAGCAATAAGAAATATACTACTTGTTTGCACTGGTGTGACCATGTTTGCAGCGTGCAGCAACGTTGACTATGATGGTGAGCACAGTTCTGACGGTATGTTTGAACCGACAAACCAAGTTCGTTTCTATTATGCACAGCCAGGCGATACCACTGTGAACTATTCATTTGGAGTGAAGCCTGTTGATACACTTACGCATGTCGTCTACCTCCCTGTGCAGCTCGTTGGTAATCTTTCTGCAGAGTCGCAAGCCTTCAGCGTAGAGGTAGGTAAAGGGACAACAGCTATTGCTGGAAAGCATTACACACTGAATGCTGACACCTTACATTTCGCTCCTAATGCCTATCGCACCTATGTCCCTGTGACGCTGATACGTGCTAACTTATCAGAAGATAAGGACGACTCAATCCGCTTAGTATTAAACTTAGTTGGAAAGGGGACGCTGGGTACACGACTCACCAAGAGTAACACGGTAAAGATAACCTTTAATAATGTACTTTCAAAGCCAGACTTCTGGGTGGTAATGGAGAGTTATTGGGGGTTAGGACCATTTACCAAAAACAAGTATCGTAAGCTCCTTTCGTATTATGATAGCAATGAGGCAACTATCAGAGATATCATTGAAGGCTCTGATGTTACGGCACAAGGCTATCTCTATCAGCATGTGCAAGAGGTTGTTGCCTATTTCGCAGCTCATCCAGATGAGCTATAAGGATAGGGTAGGAGACACTACTTGTGTTAAGGTCTGTCCTTTTATGTCATCATAAGGTTTATCAATAACCTTCGTGTGGATAACCTAAGACATACCTTATAATAATAGAATAATGGTAAACAGATAAATAAGCAATAAGATGATAAAGAAATATTTATATCTTCTCTTGGCACTCCCATTAGTGGTATTGTCATTTCAGTCATGCATAAAAGACGATTCTTACGGTCCTTCTGGCAATTCGTCAAAGTTATCATTGGCACAGGACTTACAGGAGAAATATACGCTCAATAGATGGGATACATTGAAGATCTCGCCTAATGTCGTACAGACAAATGAGCAAAAGAAAGTTGACTATGAATGGGAGATAAATGGTAAGGTCGTATCGACTGATGCCTCTCTTAAATATGTATGTAAGGACTTTGGCTCTTTTCCATGCCGATTAAAGGTGAGCAATGGAGACAATATTCAATATTACGAGTTCGGTCTTAACGTACAATACTCTTATGTTGACGGTCTTTACATATTAGCAAGTAATGGCGGAAAGACAATCGTCTCTTATCTGCCAGAGGCTGGTAGTACCAAGACTTTTGACTTAGACGTGCTGCAAAAGAACAATCCAAGCATTGATTTCACAGGCGAACCTAAGGGAATTGACTATGCTTTGGCTCGTGATAACAAGACTCCACTCTTGTTTGTAGCGGTGGGTAGTCCAAGTACTATTTATGAGTTTGATGGAAATCTGATGGTTAAGCGCTTCACAACTAACTGTACAGGCGACGTTTCATACCTTAGGAAGAGTGCCTTGACCTATCCTAAGTCAATGCTGACAATGGTTGATCATATTCCGAACCGATTGACACTCTCTGAGACAACACCCTTCAACTTAGGTAAGTCAATAAAGGATGCTTTAGGTTCAGACATCTCCTTGGCTGATGCTGCCACAGCTTGGAAGCAACAAGACCTACGTTATGTACAAGGCTACGTAATGTTTGATAATGCCGAAGGACGATTGGTAGCACAGAAGGTGCAAGCTACTGGTAAGGTACCTGTTGAGCTATTAAAAGGTAAGTTTACAGGTGAGACACTGGTTGGCATGGGCGCTGTAGACAACGAGCGTAACATCGTTTTGCTCACATGGAATGCTGCATCATCAAAGTTTAAGTGTTACTACATCTTCCCAGGTTTCTATCCTTCTACCGCTACAAAGGTTGAGGCTGCCGTTGTTAAAGACGAGGCTGTCGTACCAGCAACAGCAGGTTTGACCACACAGTCAGTAGTACGTGTGTCAGCAGAAAAGAACTTAGTTTACTATTCTGCAGGTAATAAGCTGTATGCTTATAATGTCTTGTCTGGTGGTAACTTCCCTCAGAATGCCTTGACAACATTTGGTGATGCAGGCGAGACCATCGCTGACATGCTTATCTCAGAAGGGAGCAATAAGCTTTATGTTGCCACAAACGCAGCTACAGGACAGCTTGTAGGAAGTATCTACTGCTACGATTTGAATGAAAACAAGCTACTCTGGCAGAAGAAGAATATTACCGGACGAATCAAGAGCATTACATACAGACAATAATGAAAGTGGCATGTAAGATGACTACATGCCACATTCAAACTATAATTCCAACATGAAAACAAACAATCTAATAGCTACCATACGCACAATAGGAATAGCCTTATTACTATTGTGCGTTAATGTTAAGACCTTTGCCGATGATAAGAAAGGCGACGAAGACAAGAAGGCTAAGAAGGAGACTAAATACGATAAACTATTCAAAGACAAGAAGAAAGAGACCGCAAGTAGTAAGTTTATCACTGTACATAAGTGTGATGGGAAACTCTACTTGGAGGTTCCTGTCAAATACTTGCATAAAGAGATGTTGTTAGGAGGTGGTATCTCTTCTACCACCGACCCAACTTATCTGACCATCGGTACCAAGAGCTTCACCCCTCTCCACTTCTTTTTTGAGGTACAAGACAGTAGTCTTGTGATGAAGACGCCTAACAGTGTCGTTTATTCAGATGGTAGTGCAAGTGCCGAGATGCAAGAGGCCTTGAAGATTAGCTACCGTGATCCAGTCTTGATGGGATTTAAGATAGCGGCTTACAACAACGACAGTACGGCTCTTGTAATTGATGTAACCGACCTCTTAGCACGCCCTAACAGTATGTTACCTGTTATCCCAAAGAAGTCGGGCGACTTGGCATTGAGCGCTTCACCTAAGAGTGAGATGTCTTTTGTCAGAGCAATTAAGAGCTTCGACAATAACATTGTTGTGAATGTTGATTTCAACTATCTACTCACAGCATCACTCATGTCCTTACCTGTAGCCAGTGAGATTCCGACAACCGTAGGAGTTACCTATAGTTTAGCATTGTTGCCAGATAGTAAGATGCGTCAGCGTATAACAGATTCGCGAGTAGGTATAGCATCCGTTTCAAAGCTCACCTTTAATAATAATATTGCTAAAAGTAAGCAGACCTTCATAGCACAACGTTGGAACCTTGTACCGCAGAGTATTAAGGCTTACGAGCAGGGAAAGCTCTCTAAACCAGTGAAGTCTATATGCTTTTATATCGATGATGCCTTCCCTGTAGAATGGAAGAATGCGATAAAGCAAGGGGTGGAGCTATGGAATAAAGCCTTCGAACAAGCGGGTTATCAAAAGGCTATTGAGGCCTTAGACTTCCCTAAGAATGATCGTAACTTTGATGCAGACGATATTGCTTATTCCTGTATTCGCTATGTGCCAAGTACTTCTGACAAGGTTAGCTCTTCTTTCTTGGCCAATCCACAGACAGGAGAGATTATCAATGCGTCGGTCTTTGTTCCGGCTAATGTAGGTAATCAGATTTATCGTTGGCTGTTCTTAGGATCAGCAGCATCCGATGCCTCCATGCGTACCTCCCATCTTCCACAAGACAAGTTCAACCAAGGATTGAAGTATCTTGTCGCACGTGAGGTGGGTAGAAGTCTTGGTTTGCTCGATAATATAGGGGCTTCTTATTCTTATCCAGTCGATTCTCTCCGTAACAGCACATTCACTCGTGCAAACAATCTTGCGGCTTCTATCATGGCTAACACACCTTTTAACTATGTTGCTCAACCGAGCGATAAGGGTGTTGTCTATATGCCCGAGAATATCGGACAGTATGACAAGCATGCTATTGAATGGGCTTATCGTTACTTTGACCCAGCAAAGACAAGTTTAAGCGAAGAGACCTCTACACTCGAAAAGATGGTAGATAAGCGTGTACAAAATCCTCGTTATCGTTTCTTCCGTACCTCTTCTTTGATTTGGGACCCACGTGTTCAGGAGGGGGCATTGGGTAATGACGCCATTAAAGCAAGTGAATACGGATTGCGTAACATGCAAATTGTTGAGAACAACCTTTATAACTGGGTGAAAGACGATGATGATAGTCGAATTAAAGAGAACCTGTATCTGACAATCTCTCAGCAGAGATACGCCTTCTTCAAGCGTGTACTAAGTAATGTCGGAGGTATCTTCCTGAACGACATGAAAGTCTCTTCGGGTGTTCCTCGCTATGAGGTCGTACCTAAGGCACGTCAGCGTCAGGCGATGTTATGGTGCTTAAACCAGGCAAAACACTTTAAGCAATATGCCAACCCAAGCTTTGAACGTAAGGGTTTCATGGCTATAAGCTATTATGACCAGCTGTTAGAGTTTATTGGCTATGACCTCTTTGGCGTTCGTACACGCTTGGCTGTAGCGTCACACCTGTCTGCACAGAGTTATAGTCAGAAGGAATACTTCGACGACCTCTTCTCTTCTCTCTTCCAGAGTGCACAATTATGCAAAGCACCATCACAGGAAGAGCGTGTGCTGCAACGTGCTTATCTTACTTATTCACGTGCGGTGATTGACAAAGCTAACAAACAAGGCGGCAACGGACCAGCAGCTCTTCAGTCTACAATGGTTACTGGTAATCAGACTAATAGTGCAGCCTTTGGTAATCCTACAGCATCACTCGCACCAACAGTGGATGCGGCCTTATTAGATGGTTCGGCTATCTATTTCTACACCTCACTGTTGAAGTTGAAGCCAATGTTAGAGGCGTGTGTCAAAGCAAAGCTCTCTCCTGAGGCACACTCACATTATTCTATGTTACTCTTTAAGGTGAATAAAGCTTTGGAGGATGGTCAATGAAATATTCATTAATAGCTAATAAGTTAATGCGTCGCATATTATTACTTCTACTTCTCTTCTCTATGGCAGCCACATCGGGGTCGGCTTTCCCGTTGATGAAACGTAAGAAGAAGGCACAGAGCAGTCAGACCGAAAAGAAATCAGCCTACGAACAGGCCCTTACTGAGCAACTAACGGAGTCAGTACGGGGTAGTTTCGTTTCGTTCCATAAGACAGATGGACGCTTGTTGATGGAGCTTCCGAAAGAGTCGTTGGGTCGTGACATGCTTATTGGCGTCACTATCTCGTCTGTCTCCAATCCAAAGATGGGCGACTTAGGCTTTAAGAACTCCAATTTAGTGCATGTACGCTTCATTGAGAAAGATAGTTCTGTGGTGATGCAGGTCGTCAACACCGATTTGTATGTGCCTAAGGACCAACCTTCAGCAAAGCTTGCTGCAAGATTGAATTACGATAATCTTGATTTCTTTTCATTCCCTATAAAGGCGCATAACGACTCCACTGGGGCTGTACTCTTCGATGCTTCGTCGTTTGTCCTCAAAGAGAACCGCTTCTTCCCAGTAATTGCTAAGAACGTGGGGTCGTACTCTGTGAACGCTTCGCTTAAAGAGAACCTTACGAGAGTGACGAAGTTAAAGGTGTTTGATACGAATGCCTGTGTCGGAATGGACAGACATTACATCATTAGCCTGTCTGGTAAAAAGGGCTCACCTATCACTAACTATCCTGTAACCATAGGCGTAAACTTCACGTTAGCACTGTTGCCTAACGACTTGATGACACCTCGTTTGAGTGATACACGTGTGGGGATGTTCCTAATGAATAAGGATGTCCTTAAGAAAGATGGGTCTGTTGATAAGGCAACATTCGTCAAGCGTTGGCGCCTTATACCGAAGGATACGACAGCTTACTTTGCTGGTGAACTATGCGAACCGACTAAGCCTATCGTCTATTATGTCGAGAACACGTTCCCTCCTCTTTGGAAACAAGCTATTAAAGCAGGTGTTCTATGGTGGAATAAGGCCTTCGAGAAGATTGGTTTTAAGAATGTTATGCAGGTGGCAGACTTCCCTACGAACGACCCTAATTTCGACCCAGATGACTTTAAGTATTCATGTATCAGATACCTACCTACAGATGTCGAGAATGCTATGGGACCTTCTTGGACCGATCCACGGACGGGAGAAGTGATCAACGCTACCGTACTTGTCTATAATGACGTTGTTAATACGATTAATAACTGGCGGTTTGTACAAACGGCACAGATTGACCCTCGTGCTCGAGGAGCACAAATGCCTGATAGTATAATAGAGGAGACATTGGAATACATCATTGCGCACGAGGTGGGTCACACGCTTGGTTTCATGCATAATATGGCGGCATCGGCGGCACTCCCTACCGACTCCTTGCGTTCTGTGGCCTTCACACAGCAGTATGGTACAACGGCTTCTATCATGGATTATGCTCGTTTCAATTACGTAGCACAACCTTCTGACCATGGCGTTAAACTTACTCCTCCACGTCTTGGGGTCTATGACTACTATGCTGTTGAGTGGGCTTATAAACTTTTCCCAGGCTCAAAGGGCTTCGAGGATGACGCTAAGCAGCTGCGCTTGTTGGCTGATAAGCATGAAGGCAACCCCTTCTATCGTTATGGCCTACAGCAGACGGGTACGAAGTATGACCCCTCAGCCATCGAGGAAGACCTTGGTGACGACCCTGTGAAGTCGTCTACTTATGGTATGCAGAACCTTAGGATGATTCTCAAGAACCTCGACCACTGGATTGGCGATGAGGATGGCGATAGCAGAAAAGCTGAGTTATACAATGAGATCTTGTCCCAAGCCATGCATTATGTGCGTAATGTCAGTGTCAACGTACCTGGTATCTATCTCTATCAGACAAGTGAGAAGTCGGGCTTGCCTCGCTATAAGGTTGTACCAAAGGCTAAACAAAAGGAGTCTGTGCAATGGCTTCTGAAGCAGGCCCGTACGTTTGCGACATTAGGTAACGATACGATTGAGAAGAAACTACCATTCGGAGCCAACAAGCCTTTTAAGATTTTAGCTCGTGATGTGCAGTCGCTTGCTATGATGGCAACGTCAAAGCTCGCTATTTCTTATTATCTTGACTCTACCTCTTATTCGCCAATTGAATATATGGAGGATGTTTATCAAGATGTCTTTGGTAAGACGATTGCAGGGAAGGAAGACCTCACTGTGGCCGACCTCTCCATGCAGCGTCTCTATGTCGACCTATTACAAGAGGGCGTCTCTGACATGAAGCAAGCACCTAATGTGCATAATCTTCAGTCGGGCGTGGTGTCGATTAATAATATTATTACCAATCTGTTACAGCAGAAAAAGGCTGACGAGGAACAGACGGCATGTTGTTATCTGACCGACAAGCAACGAGGTTTAAGTGAGGACACCCATTTTCTCAACTTTGGTAATGGCTATGGTGAACCAGAACCGCTGTGGGGAACAACGGTTAACCGCACTTCTGAGTTCCAATTAGAGTATGCGCAAAAGCTGCTGTCTCTGTTAGAAACGACCATTCCACATGTGTCTACACCCGACCTTAAAGCGCATTATATGCTTCTCGAAAAGCGTTTGAAAAAGTATTTGAAATAGTTAGTTCGTCGAACAAAAATCGTTCGCTCCCTATAAGTCTTCGGATTTGTAGGGAGTTTTTTATTTGTGACAATCCAATAAACTTTGTACTGTAAAGGTTTAGAAATATCTTTACAATAATCCTTTGTAGCATGTGCAAGATCGCCAAGGAGTAAGGTCTTTGTTTGTCTTCATAACTAATAGAGAGTCAGAAGGTTATGAAGAGCGTTTAAGAACATGCTTAGTAAGCTTCAAGAAGGGCGTTGTCAAGAGTGTTGATAAGGCCTTTCTTCAATGCAGTAAGGCGTCTTCTTGAATGGAGAAGGGCGTAGACTATAAAAGAGAATACGAAAAAAAAGGACATTGTCCCTTTAATCTTTCTGTCTTCTGAACCGTTGTGTCATTCGATAACTCCCCATAGAAGCTACCATCAGAAGCAGACTTAGAGGATGAACTAACGCAACCTCTAATCATAATTAAAGCGATAATGTCTATCAAAAAACGTTTGTCGACCTCCCAACTCGGCAAGTCGTCAACTCATCTATTTATTCTTCTTCTTTTTGAAAAAGCCAAATCTCTTGTTAAGTAGACCAGTAGGATACTTACCACCAAACATGCGATAGAGCTTCCAACTAAGGATAAGACCATCCAAGACCCCAGCTCCTGTGCTAAGAGCACCAGAGAATCTCTGGGTAGGAGAGTTCTTGTCTTTAGGCTTGTGCATAAGCTCGTTCCACAGTCCAGCTATCCTATTGCTATCCTTTGTGATGTCAGTAAGGAGCTGCGCCTTACGCAGTCTTATGTCGTCCAACGTCCTATAACGAGGTCCAAAGTGCGTAGTCTGTTCAGTCATAAGCTTATTTTGACATTAAAAGACTTCCCAAGAATCTTACCAATGGGCGTTCAATCAGTCTGTGACGCAGTAAGATAAAGATGAAGAGTAGTAGCAAATAGCCACCAGCAACAATGAGGAAAGCCCATATAAGTGAACCTACCAATGCCTGCAAAGCAAAGGCTGCAGCAAAGGAGAGGTAAATTAGGGAAATTAAGAGGATAGTACAGAACACTACCACGATAGTAATCACGGTCAGTAGTCGCACTACCTTCTCTATTACATCGAGCTTCACGTACTCTGACTGAAGCCCGATATAATGTTTTAGCACCTCTATTAAGTGTGCTATTGTTTCTACGTTCTTATCGTTCGAGAACATCCTCTATGATTTAGATAACGTCAGAAGCTGCGTCTTTGATGTCTTCTACGAACTCGTCAGTCTCCTTGCGACTGAGCTTGATGTCGTGCTTTTTGCAGAAATCATCAACTGCTTCAGAAATCTTAGAACGTGTGTCTGTACCCTTCTCTGGAGCCAAAAGCAAACCAAGAGTAGCGCCTGCAAGACCACCGCAGAGGAATGCGCCAATGTAACCTAATGTCTTCATAATCTCTTATTTTTAGTGAATACTTATATTCTTAATCATTGGCAAATATAGTCAAAGTTTCGCATACCACCAATAGATACGGTGTCTTTTTGTGTTAAAAATCTTTCAAATGCTTTATTTAACAAACTTTATTGGCCTTATTTTCTTGCTTCTTCGTATTATTTTGTAACTTCGCACGATAAAGACAAGTGTGGATTAAAAGTATAATAAATAAAAACTAAGGGATTATGAAGAAATTTATGGTGTTGAGTGCAGCGCTCTGTGTAGCGGTTGCGTTCACTGGCTGTAAGTCAAGCGAGAGTGCATACAAGAAGGCCTATGAGAAGGCTAAGTCTCAGGAGCAGGCTCCTTCAACTACAGATGAGACTACTACAACTCAAGAAGCAGCTGTTGTCGCTCCTGTAGAGTCTCAGCCTGTGACACAGGCGCCTGTTGTTGACAATTACGACAACGAACCTGTTCGCCGTGAGACAGTCTCTGTTGTGAATGGCGCAGGCTTGAAGGCTTATAGTGTTGTCGTTGGTTCTTTCGGCGTAAAGGCTAATGCTGAGGGCTTACAGCAGCGTTTGAAGAATGCTGGTTACGATGCACAAGTAGCTTACAATGCTGGTAATAATATGTATCGCGTTGTCGCTTCTACATACGATAGTAAGGCTTCTGCTGTCCAGAGTCGCAATCAGCTGCGCGCTACATACGCTGATGCTTGGTTGCTTTCTCGATAGATGGGAAGAATCTTAGCTATAGATTACGGAAAGAAACGAACCGGACTTGCAGTCACCGACCCATTGTGTATCATCGCCAATGGGTTGGCGACTGTTGCTACGTCTGAACTTTTCGACTTCTTAACACAGTATGTTGTGAAGGAATCGGTCAGTCAGCTTGTCATTGGAAAGCCTATGCAGCCCAATGGACAACCGAGTGAGAACCTCGCACGTGTCGAACAGTTTGTTAATCGTTGGCGTAAGGTGCATCCTGAACTGCCGATTGATTACTACGACGAGAGGTTTACTTCTGTCATTGCTCATCAAGCTATTCTTGCCGGAGGGGTGAAGAAGAAGACACGAAGGGAGGACAAAGGACTTGTTGACGAGATATCTGCAACGATTATACTTCAGGATTATATGCGGTCCAAAGGGCTTTGATACTATTCAATCATGCCCGTTGGACCAATGTCTTTAATGGTCACTATTTCCGTTGGTGATGAATCTTAACCAATGCGTTTGATGGTCATTATTTCCGTTGGTGATAATCTTAGCCAATGTGTTTGATGGTCATTATTTCCGTTGGTGATAATCTTAACCAATGCGTTTGATGGTCATTATTTCCGTTGGTGATAATCTTAACCAATGTGTTTGATGGTCATTATTTCCGTTGGTGGAAATCTTAACCAATGTGTTTGATGGTCATTACTCCCGTTGGTAGAAATCTTAACCAATGTGTTTAATGGTCATTACTCCCGTTGGTGGAAATCTTAACCAATGTGTTTAATGGTTATTACTCCCGTTGAGGATAGATATATAATAAGGAGAAGACCATTAAGACCAATACGTTTAATTAAATATTAGATTATGGTATTACCTATTTACACATACGGTCAGCCGGTGTTGCGTAAGGTAGCCGAGGATATTCCTCTTGACTATCCAGACCTCCAAGAGCTGATACAGAATATGTTTGAGACCAATACTGCCAGTGATGGCGTTGGATTGGCGGCCCCACAGATAGGCAAGTCTATCCGTGTCGTGGTCATTGACTTGGATGTTCTCTCTGACACCTTCCCAGAGTATAAGGGCTTCCGACATGCTTTCATTAATGGACATATCCTCGAATACGATGACTCTGAGACAGAGACTTTGGAAGAGGGATGCCTTTCTTTGCCTGGTGTTCACGAGAGTGTGACACGTGCAAAGCGCATTTATGTGAAGTATCTCGACGAGAACCTTGTTGAGCATGAAGAGTGGATTGATGGCTATCTGGCCCGTGTCATCCAGCATGAGTTCGACCATCTTGAGGGCAGAGTATTTACCGATCGTCTCTCACCCTTCCGTAAACAGATGATTAATAGTAAGTTGAAAGCCCTCTTGCAGGGTAAGGTTCGCTGCCATTATCGTGTGAAGGCTCCACGTAAGTAAGTATGTTGCGTGGTGTCGTAGTATCCTTGCTATGCCTATTGGCATTACCGTCTGCAGCCCAGTATAACATCAAGAAGATGATGGAGGAGGGTAGGCGGACGCTCGACCAGGGGTACTACGTTACCTCCATGCAGATTTTCTCCCGTATTGTTGGACTCAAACCAAACCTCTATGAGGCTTGGTATCTGATGGCATTATCGAAGTATCGACTCGAAGACTACAAGGGTGCGGATGATGATTGTCGTCGTGCTTTGAACTTGCAACCCTATATTGCTGACATCTACGAACTTTACGGCATGACAAACATTCGTCTTGAGCGTTATGACAGTGCGGTAACTGCCTACACCCATGCCATTGACATCATGCCTGATAACCGTGATTATTGGTTTAATCGGGCCTATTGTCTCTATCAGATAGGCGATAGTAAGACTGCTCTCCAACAGTTGGCATATATCTTGAAGCGCTGGAAATCGTTCGATGCAGCTGCCCAACTGCGTTCTGACATATTAGCAGGCAGAAAACCAAAGCAGCAGCCTGTGAAGTCGAACACCCCACCTATTTATCAGTTGCCATCCCTGCGCATTGATAATAACCAGAACCCCATGAAAAACAAGCCGATACTACGTTTGTCACAATAATCCGCTTTGTAGATTATTGTTAGTAACCCACATTCTTCCTTTCATTAGTTCTTATTCATCTATAAAACTTTGATAAATCGACACCAAAAGTTCTGGATAGATGATAGATTGTGAATTAAAAGTGTTACCTTTGCCGCAATATTTGATTTATAAAACTAATTTGTAGTATGGTTAAAATCACTTTCCCAGACGGTTCCGTTCGTGAATACGAGCAGGGCGTAACTGGTTATCAAATCGCCGAGAGCATTTCGCCGGCTCTCGCCCGTGACGTTGTATCTTGCGGTGTAAATGGCGAAACAACAGAACTCAATCGTCCTATCAATGAGGACGCTACCATCGCACTTTACAAGTTCGATGACGAAGAAGGTAAGCACACCTTCTGGCACACTTCTGCCCACCTCCTTGCTGAGGCTTTGCAGGAGCTTTACCCAGGCATTCAGTTCGGATTCGGACCAGCTGTTGAGAATGGTTTCTTCTATGACGTGATGCCTGCAGAGGGTCAGACAATCTCTGAGAATGACTTCCCAAAGATTGAAGAGAAGATGCGCGAACTTGCTAAGAAGAACGAGCAGGTCGTTCGTCGTGATGTCTCTAAGGCGGATGCTGTTAAGGAATTCACTGCCGATGGACAGGAATATAAGGTGGAGCACATCGTAGAGGACCTCGAAGATGGCACTATCTCAACATATTCGCAGGGTAACTTCACCGACCTTTGTCGTGGCCCGCACCTCGTTTCAACAGGTGCTATCAAGGCTGTCAAGATAACCAGCGTTGCTGGAGCTTTCTGGCGTGGCGATGCTAAGCGCGAGCAGATGACACGTATCTACGGTATCACCTTCCCTAAGAAGAAGATGCTTGATGAATACCTCGAGATGCTCGAAGAGGCTAAGAAGCGCGACCACAGAAAGATTGGTAAGGAAATGGAACTCTTTATGTTCTCTGACCGCGTCGGAAAGGGTCTTCCTATCTGGTTGCCAAAGGGAACACAGCTGCGCCTGCGCCTGCAGGAGCTCTTGCGTCGTCTCCTCCGTCCTTACAACTATCAGGAGGTAATCACACCGGGTATTGGTGGTAAGAACCTCTACGTAACTTCTGGTCACTATGCCCACTATGGCAAGGATGCTTTCCAGCCAATCCACACACCAGAGGAGGACGAAGAGTATATGCTCAAACCAATGAACTGTCCTCACCACTGTGAGATTTACGCTTACAAACCACGTTCTTACAAAGATCTTCCACTGCGTATCGCAGAGTTTGGAACCGTATTCCGCTACGAGAAGAGTGGTGAGCTTCACGGACTTACACGTGTTCGTACTTTCACGCAGGACGATGCGCATATCTTCGTACGTCCTGATCAGGTAAAGGCAGAGTTTGAGAACAATATCGATATCATCCTCAAGGTGTTCAAGACCTTCGGTTTCGATAACTACGAGGCACAAATTTCTCTCCGCGACCCAGAGGACAAGGAGAAGTATATCGGCTCTGACGAGGTATGGGAAGAGAGCGAAGCAGCCATTAAGGAAGCATGCGCAGAGAAGGGTCTCAACGCTCGTGTAGAGCTTGGTGAGGCAGCGTTCTATGGTCCTAAGCTCGACTTCATGGTGAAGGATGCTATCGGTCGTCGTTGGCAGCTCGGTACTATTCAGGTAGACTATAACCTGCCTAACCGCTTCAAGCTCGAATATACAGCAGAAGACAACTCTAAGAAGACACCAGTGATGGTTCACCGTGCACCATTCGGTTCACTCGAGCGCTTCACAGCCGTTCTCATCGAGCACACAGCAGGTCACTTCCCACTCTGGTTGACACCTGATCAGGTTGCTATCCTCCCAATCTCTGAGAAGTATAACGACTATGCTCAGAAGGTGAAGGCTTACTTCGATGCTCACGACGTACGTTCAATCATGGACGACCGTAATGAGAAGATTGGTCGCAAGATTCGCGACAACGAGCTCAAGCGTGTACCTTACATGGTTATCGTGGGTGAGAAGGAAGCTGCCGAAGGACTTGTCTCTATGCGCCAGCAGGGTGGTGGCGAGCAGGCTACTATGACTATGGAAGCCTTCGCAGACCGCATCAATGCTGAGGTTGCTGACCAACTTAAGGAGTTAGCTTAATCATTTATTTTCTCTATACAAAACCCTCTCCAGACTCGGAGAGGGTTTTCTTTTTTCTGTTCCTAACCCTCATCCTCTCTGATAGTTACTCATATCTCCCCTCGACTTATCCCTCCTCAACGACCAGTAAAACACATAGATAGAAGAATAGACATTATTGTCTCCTTTCCTCTTTACTCCCCTTTCATTCCTAACAAAGGTCGTATTCGCTGTTGTCTTAACTCCCTTTCACTCCTTATCACTCCTTAACTTCTCATACAACAACTCCCTTTCGCTCCCTTTCACTCCTTAAGTCCTTCACTCCTTGTCAACCCCTTGTAAACTATTTTCGCTCCTCTTGAATCGACTACATGCCCTTCAACGATGAAGAAGATGCCTTTCTCCATTCAAGAACATGCCCTTCTTGCATGAAGAAGACGCCCTTCTTGAGGCAAGAAAGGCGTCTTCTTCTTAGCTGTATATAACCTTCTGATTTCGTGTGGGTTATGTATTGCAAACTTCTATGTGCCATACCCTTTCCTTACCAGATGTTTACATGTGTTTTTGTAATAACTTTTCATAACTACGAATGACGCTAATTACTCGAATAAAGAATGGACATGACGGACCAAGGATGGACTGAATAAAACTACGAATTACCCGAATTTCTCGAATAGAAAAAGCGTAAAACGAGCGAAGAATAGATTGAACAGAACTACGAATGATGCTAATTAAGCGAATAAAGAATGTACATGACGGACCAAGGATGGACTGAATAAAACTACGAATTACCCGAATTTCTCGAATAGAAAAAGCGTAAAACGAACGAAGAATAGATTGTACAGAACTACGAATGACGCTAATTACTCGAATACGAAATGCGTAATACGGACCGAGGATGGACTGAACAAAACTACGAATGATGCGAATTTCTCGAATAGAAATACACCCCCACGTTCGTAGAAAAGCGTAGGGGTATCTCGGTAATCACTCCCCTCTCCATTCGGAGAGGGGTTGGGGGTGAGGCCGTATGTGGCTGGCTGTGAGGCCGTCGAGCCTATTGTCTATTCAAACGGACGGACAATCATACCGCTGGAAGGAGCAAGTTCTTGTAGAGTAGCTGTATTTTTATTAATTGTTAGAGCGTAACTACCCATTTGATTAGACGGTACTGCGCTTGAAGACCAGTAATAACCTGTCACACCAGCAGCATTGAATTTATAGTTATTCGGGCTTGTACTATAATAACCTAAGAGTGGAAGATAGAAATACTGGTCCATCTCTGTGGTGGCAGGGAGCGTATTCGAAACTGCTTTTAATAGTTTTTTAGTTGTGTTGCGTAGGTCGGTTGAAGCGTCATCAGGCTGATGACTATCAGAGAAGCCCGTGATATAAGCTCTCTTCTTAAACCATGTACCCCCTTTATAGAGGTAGCCCATAGTTGACCAAAGCTCATCAGCATCATAGCGTGGGTCGCCCTTCATCACATACCATGCCATCTCGTTAGCATTAGGGAGGGCTGCAAAGTGAGAGGTTGAGGCTTCAAGCGGACCAGCGGCTGTACGAGGACGATTATAACTATCGCTTCCTGGCTTTGGATAGTTCGTACTACTGGTTGTTAAGAACTTCGTTGGCTGCCATGGGTCAGCACTGTTCCATTCGTGCCCACTCCAATAGTTCGCCTTTGCATCCCACATATAATAGTCGGTACCACCGTAGTCATTGATAGAGAGGTTGGCGGTCACGTCATGAATAGAACCTGGAACAAAGGTGAGGGTAACATACTTAGTAACAGTACCATCGATAGTTTCTTTCGGATTATCAGCCGTATTGCGAAGCCAGTAACGGATGCGCAGACTATGCCTACCCGGTGCTATCACTGCGTAGGAGGCGTTCTTACTCATGTCAGCGGTCGTATTGTCGATAGCAAATCCACTCCCTGTCGTGAGTGTGATAGTCTTCGAACCACCCGAAGCAAGGGTGAGCGTACCATCAGAAGCAATGTTGTAAACACCTGCTATATTGTCTTCTGATGAAATCTCAATCTTGGTAATCTTACTATGCTGTACGTATGTATTACTTGAACGAGGGATGAGACAGATGAAAGAAGCCTTGTGCTCGAGTGTAAACTTATAGTCGCTCCCTACCTTTTGGGCAGTTGCAACACCGCAGTCACCCGACTCACCTGCATGGTCGAAGTTGTTAGGCGCAGTCTGAGTCTGTACCTTCTTTATCTCTACTTGTGGTTGTGAGCCTGTGAGCCCTTTATTGGTATAGACAACAGCATGCGTCGGACTGGTGTAGCTACCAGCAATGGTAAACACGGCATTCGACATCTTTGAGGGAATAGGGAAGGTGGCTGTTGCACTCTGTCGCCACTGACCAGCATTGTCTTTCACCAATATCTTGTCAGTATTTCTCCATATAACAGAGGCTCCGCTACCCTTGGTATGATCGTAGATAATCGTGCGTGTCGGTGCTTCTTCTTGAGAGACACCACTGAAGGTCATAGAGTCCTCCACAACACGATGGCTCTCCTTAGCGTTCTGCAGAAGGTCATCATTTGAGCAGCTCATCG
Source organism: Prevotella sp. C561 (assembly GCF_000224595.1). Lineage (NCBI taxonomy): Bacteria > Pseudomonadati > Bacteroidota > Bacteroidia > Bacteroidales > Prevotellaceae > Prevotella > Prevotella sp. C561. The sequence continues at coordinate 151,002 of NZ_JH114144.1, forward strand.
TTACTGCTGCACCTATCAAAGCACAACCTACCCATGACGATAGTAATCGTAAAGTCTTTATAAACATATATATCTTGTTCGTTAAGTGTGGTTAACCTTATCTATAAAGCGTCTATTCGCTCCAATTCTGACTTACACTCGCTACGTCCTCATCGTCCCAGAAGAATGCTTTCTTTGCGTCTCCAGCACCTTCTCCAGCGTTGATTCCACCAGCGTTGCCGCTTGCATTGACCATAAGAGTCTCCGTATAAGTATTCAATAAATTACATTCTGGCTTAATGTACATGCTACGTACTAATTCTTTCTGCTTACTCATCAATCTAAACGAATTAATTGTTTTGCTCTTTCTTACTACGTTCTATCAACCAAACATACCTAAACTGTAGTTAATTATGACACGTTAGTGGCCGTTACATCACGTAGGGTATCATCGTAGTTTGAGTTTTCTGGGTTAATTCGGGTGCAAAGTTAAGAAAAAAGTTGATAACTAACAAAGAATAGAAAGGATTTAATACAAATGTAGAAAACTTACATCTCCTTGCTAATAGCCTATGAGTCTAACCGTTATCGACGCTGAATGATGACGTAGATGATTACCGGAGCACCGATAAGCGGGGTGACGGCATTCAGTGGGATGACACCCATCTCGCCTGGAAGGAAGCAGATAAAGTTACAGAGAAGGGCTATGGCAGCACCCGTCAAGACTGTCCCTGGAAGGAGTACCTGATGATTGTCTGTGCGGAAGAGAAGGCGCGCAATGTGTGGAATAGCTAAGCCGATAAACGAGATAGGACCACAGAATGCGGTTGTAATAGCCGTTAACAGACCTACGATAAGTAGTAGTAGGTTGCGTAGTCGACGTGTACTTATCCCTAAGCTCTCGGCATATTGGGGTCCTAAAAGGAGGATATTCAGGGGCTTAACCAATAGTAATGCGGCCGTGATACCCACTAAACAAAGGAGAGAGAATAGGGGAATATGACTCATTGAGACGCCTCCGAAGTTGCCCATACCCCATACCATATAACTCTTTACACCCTCTTCTGAGGCAAAGAAGTTCAAGAGGGAGACGGCTGAAGAGGAGACATAACCTACCATGATACCCACTATTAGCAATAAGACACTATTTCGCACTAAGGTAGAGAGGAACAGGATGAGGGCTGTAACAGTAATTGCTCCAAGGAAAGCAGCGGTGAGAATGGCAAGAAAACCAGACACTGTGAAGAGTGAAGTGGACACGGTTCCACCTAATAACAGCATTACTAAGGCTACTCCTAAGCCTGCTCCGGAGCTGATACCGAACACATCTGGACCTGCCAAAGGGTTTCGAAAGGCGGTCTGAAGCATTAGGCCGCAGACTGACAAGGATGCTCCGCAGAGTAGGGCAGTAAGGGCTTGGGGCAAGCGGTTCTCTAATATGATGTATTGCCAGCTCTCCTTTCCTGCAAAACGACCACAGAGAATATCCAAGACATCGGCAAAGGGTATCTGAACTGAACCTGTTGTAAGATTCAATCCGAACAGAAGTAGGATGCTAACTGCTATACCTATATATAAAAGGAGGGCTCGTCTCGTCATCTGGGGGCTGTGTTTATCATTCTTCTAACTTATGATAATAACGCAAAGGAGCGATGTGTAAGTCGGGATGGAAGAGTTGTATCAAGTCGGATAGCAGCCAGTCGGGACGCCAGCTGACCTCCTCGAAGTAGGGTTTACTATCCACTTTACAGCCATAAACCTCCTTTGTTTGATAAGGTTTAAGCTTTGCATAGCCTTGATATTCAGCCAACAAGCGTCGGAGATTGAACTCCCCATTATAACTCAACACCCAGAAGTCGCTTTGTCCGAACTTGTCTAAAATGGTCTCAAAAGGCATCGTAAGACTCCCACTGTGCTTATCGTTGGAATAAGCATACCGTCCATGTGCATCCTTATAAAGTAAGCCTATGCTGCTTTCTCCGCCTGGTAAATACCATACAGCACCCACCTTCCTGTCTGGCAGTATGCTACGTGTTATCTTACTGTGGCTTGCCTGCTTGCTTAAAGACTTATAGTTCTGTTCGACAACAGTAAATAATGAGTCGGCTTCGTGCTCCTTTCCATAGAGAAGACCATAGAATTTCATCCATTCAGCACGCCCTAAAGCAGAGGTCTCCATGTAGTCGGCACATTCTATGATAGGTACTCCTATCTGCTCTAAACGCCCATAACCACCGCTGTTCTCAAACGGAGAGAGTAGAATAGCGTCTGCTCTTAAGTCTATAATACGCTCTATATCAGGCTTCATAGCGTCACCACAGTCTACTATCCCCCCTTTTCTGTGGGCACGTCTTTGCACGTCTGGGATAATCATATACCTTAGGTCGGCCACACCTGCTATGGCTCTTGGTGCTTTTAGCATCTCAACAAGATTGGCATGGGCCGTCGTGAAGATAACACTCCTTTGTAGTGGGACAACAACCTTAGTACCATCATCGGGCACATTCACCTGCGTTCCACGCTTTACAAGATAGTAGGTATGTAGGATACTCCCCTCCTTCCATGGGTTTAAGAGGCGTACGGTCACATAATCTTTAGTATGCTCAATGGTAATATTGTGGGCATACTGCAGTTCTGATTGACTACCTTTAACGACTTGTTGTTTATGGGTGTTGCCACAAGACAAAAGTGTTAAAACAGAGAGAAGAAATACTATTAATGGGCGCATAAGCACAGTTTTATCATGCAAAAATACAAAAAAACACAGAATCCTTTGCTTGGTAACGATATTTTTTATACTTTCGTCCGCGAATCTATATTATTACCTACATTAATTAATCTAAACAACTAACACTATGGCAGCAGAACAGTCTAATAAACTTGGTAGCCATGTCGAGATGAAAAAGGTCTGGGAACTTTTAGTAATCATCGTGGTTACAGCCATTGTATGGAACTTACCCACCACGTGCTTTGGTATTGATGGGTTAACAGTAGTACAACAACGCATCATTGCAATCTTTGTCTTTGCTACTCTCTCGTGGCTAACAGAGTGTATCCCAGCGTGGGCAACCTCGCTGAGCATCATGTCTATCATGTGCGTCACCGTATCGAAGAACTCCTTCTGGATATTCAAAGGTGATGGAGTAGGGGAATTACTCGACTCGGAGGAGATAATGGCATCCTTTGCTGATCCAATCATTATGCTCTTCCTTGCGGGCTTTATTCTGGCCATTGCTGCGTCGAAGTCGGGACTTGACACACTATTGGCACGCAACCTTATCAAGCCTTTCGGTAACAAGAGTGAGAATGTTCTTTTGGGATTTCTACTTATCACAGGACTCTTCTCAATGTTCATCTCGAACACTGCCACAGCTGCTTTAATGCTTACCTTCCTAACTCCTGTCTTTGCAGCCCTGCCTGCTAATGGTAAAGGACGCATTGCTTTGACAATGTCTATCCCTGTTGCTGCCAACCTCGGAGGTATGGGAACACCGATTGGAACGCCTCCTAACCTCATAGCACTCAAGTATCTTAATGACCCTGCAGGCCTCGACATGAAGATTGACTTCATGCACTGGATGGCCTTCATGGCTCCGCTTGTAATCATCTTGCTCCTTCTCTCTTGGAGAATAATCCTCTATTTCTTCCCATTCACACAGAAGACTATCCATTTGAAGATTGATGGTGAGGTACACCGTGGATGGCGAATGTGGGTGGTAATCATTACCTTCATTGTCACAATCCTTCTATGGGTTATTCCAAAGAAGGTCACTGGTATTGATACTAACACAGTCTCCATGATTCCAATGGCAGTCTTTGCTATCACGGGAGTCATTACTGCTAAGGATATGCAAGATATAAATTGGAGTGTCATCTGGATGGTTGCTGGAGGCTTTGCCATTGGATTAGGTATGAACGGATCGGGCTTGGCTGATGCCGCTATTGAGAGTATTCCATTCCGCAATTGGAGTCCTATTGTCATCCTTGCTGTGTCTGGCTTGATTTGTTACTTCCTTTCTAACTTCATCTCAAACACTGCTACTGCAGCCTTGTTGGTACCTATCCTCGCTGTTGTCTGCCGTGGTATGGATCATAATCTCGATGGTATTGGTGGGACAAGTACGGTTCTCATTGGTATTGCCATAGCTGCCTCTACTGCTATGTGCCTCCCTATCTCTACGCCACCGAATGCTATTGCCTACTCAACAGGGCTTGTCAAGCAGAATGATATGCTGAAGGTGGGTCTGACATGTGGTGTCGTTTCCCTCGTATTGGGCTACGCGCTCCTTTATTTCATTGGTCAGGTACATTTCCTCTGATAAGGAGTTAGAATATTATAAACGCTAATCTAACAGGATGTTATTGTGAGATTAATCAGCTACTTTGTACTACTCTTGATGGGGGTGGTGCTCACGAGTTACCAACGCAAGCTTGCTGAGGCTAATGTTCAGAGGTGGATTCAATCTTTGACAAGGGAGAGTAAGAAGACAGTTGTTGACAATGATTTCTCAAACATACTGTTAGATAGGCGTGTCCCTTACGTTGGGTATATTGGAGCGAACTATCAGAAGCTCTCGATAACCTTTCAGAGAGTGCATCGAACGAGCGCCAACCGATATAGTGTCAGTGGTGTTACCATTGTCAAGAACAACCGTTGTAACTTCCGTGGGACTATCAACATCATTGATAATAGGCGGTTTATCCATCCTACGTATGGTGTAGACGACGCTATGAAGGGTCGGTTCAGACGACGTGGATGTAGTGTTGCAAAATACAAGTTGATGGAAGATACCCGTCAAAAGAGTAGTGGTGTGTTCTCTGGTTATCTGTTGTTTTATTGGTACGAGACTGTCGATGGCAGGATTGTCTATGACGACATTGATGACTATTCGGACTCCTTTTGCAACAACCAGTATGCTGGCTCATGGCGAAGTAACAGTACAAGGAAGGCAAAACCATGTGCGTGGGGACAATACCGAGTGCCGATCTGTGGGGATCTTGACATAGGGGCAGGGGAGTTCTCTGTCAATCCCAAGTATGCTAAATACGGCTGGGAAAAATAGTATCGGGCACGGATCAACCTCTGTATTGGCTCTGTGACGACTGATACAGCTTGTTCTGAATTCGTCATATAACGATGTGATGTAAGTCTGCAAGTCTCCTATAACAAGGGGGCACACGCTCTGTGTGCCCCTTTTTGTGGCTTTATCTCTATGATGCTCAAGCTCTTTATCCATGTTGACAACTATTCTCTGCTTCAAAGAAAGGCATGTCGTAATCTCGAACTTAAAGCTACAAACAACTTACACGAAGGTGTTTCGGCAATGTCTGGTGTGCTACTTGTGTGCATAGTCCTGTGTTACTCTGTGAGCGTTAAACGTATGCTATTGCTTTCGTCAGTTTCTCCATTCAATCATCTCGGCAATTACTCTACGCTTCAGAGTATGCTTTAAGCGCGTAAAAAATAATTACATAACATCAAGCAGAATACCCTCAAGATAGGAGTATAGCCTCACCTATAATCGAGTCTATAACTCACAAGCATCCAATATGTTACATACTGCGTTTGAGAACATGCCCTTCTTGCATGTAGAAGAGGCCCTTCTTGAGGCAAGAAGGGCATGTTCTTGAAGCAAGAAGGGCCTTCTCTTCAACGTTGTAGGGCGTGTACTGGATTCGAGAAGGGTGAAAATAATTTACAAGGAGATGGGGAGGAGTGAAGGAGTAGTTGTATAAGGAGTTAAGGAGTAGTTGTATAAGGAGTTAAGGAGTAGTTGTATAAGGAGTTAAGGAGTTAAGGAGTGAAAGGGAGATGTTGGATGAGGAGTTAAGGAGTGATAAGGAGTGAAAGGGAGTTAAGACAACAGCGACTACATCTTTTATAAGGAATGAATTTGATTGATACAATGCAGCCTTTTCTCTCTCTTTCTGTGTATTATGGCTCGTTGGGTGTCCCTTTCTCTCATAGTACGTCACGTAGATTAGCTTGCTCGGTGTCTCTTTCTGTCATAGAGTAATATGTCTCTTTACGCACAGAGGGAGTCCACAGGTAGGGAGGTTCACCCACGTTCCGTCTTTGGATGGATAAGATCGTGATTGTCGAAATAGTCTTATTTGATGCTAATAGAAGGCTAACACTAAGCGTGCAAACAGTCATGTAGGGGTAACCTCACTAATCATGCCCCTCCCTGTGGGAATGGAGTAGGGGGAGGGGGTAGCCGTTGTTTGGTGCTGGGCCAGCTGTTGTTTGATGGTGAACCAGCCGTAGTAGAGTGAGTGTCCACCATCTCATGAACGTTATTTACGGCTGTTCTCTTTGTTATCAGAAAATAAATACGTATGTTTGCAACTGTTTTCTATAACATTAAGTAAAGCTAAGAAGATGATAATAGCAGATTTAAGGGCATGCCATCGATACTATGGTCTGCATCCAAGGATGAAGGTGATGATGGATTATATCCTCCAACATGATTTCAGTCGGCTGATGGTGGGACGTATTACCCTCGATGGTGATGACTTGTTTATCAACTTAGATGAAGTGGAGTTGAAGCCTAAGGAGGAACAACGATTAGAGTTTCACAAGGACTATATAGACGTACAAGTTCCCTTGCTGCAGCCAGAAATGATGGGGTGGACTGCTTTGTCTGACTTGGGCAAGCCTGATATTGCCTACAACCCAACTACTGACTGTGGCTTCTATAAGCAAGCGGCAAAGGAATATCTCAAGGTAGAACCAGGACAATTCACCGTCTTCTTCCCTGAAGATGCACATGCGCCTATCATTGGAGAAGGACTGCAAAGGAAATTGGTGGGGAAGATTAGGATTTGAGACCTCCCCCGGCCCCTCCGAAGGAGGGGAGAGCCTAACGGAATGCTCGCTGCTGAAAGGTGGAATACATGAGGCACTTTGAGATGGAGAGAAATACTTCGCATACGCGGTTATGACGCTTGTTATATATGGTCATGGTGTTTGTTGTGTGTGGTCAAAACGCCCATGTGGTGTTGGTCATAATGCTCGGATGATGTGATAATAACGCTCCTTTAATTCGGTCATAACGCTTAGATGGTGGGATGATAACGGTTTGTGCGATTTCTGTTTTCGCTCTTCTTGTGGGATGGCGGGAGCTTTACACATTATTGTATAGGGATGTGACGAAAAGAATTGGGGGTTGAGGCGAAAGGAAGAGGTTGTTAGGATAAACTTACACCATCTGCAATATGAATTGACCTACAACTAAGGTGTGGTGATTACCCATCTTAGTTGTAGGTCGATTGCAGTTATATAAGTAGGTTGTGAACCACTCTTTCGGGTCTTTTTCTCGTCATTTGTGTTATGTTTACACACTCTTTAATCTAACAGGCCTTTATGTTAAGGGAAAGTGTTGTGACTTTTTAGGCAACTTTACTTTATTTAAGTAAAATGTGTAAAGAGGCTTAACTAATTAAGTTTGGTTTGTTAATATAAACATATCTTTATATTAAAAACGCTTGAATTTATCATTTTTTAAAATCTACAGAAGATTTCGTAATGAATTAATTACTAACTTTGCCGAACAATGTTGACATTTTGCGCAATCCCTGTTGAGCGAAAGAGGGACGTACATATACTATGAGGTTAATAAGATTTAGACGTGATATAATACCCGGGCACAAGTAAGAAGAATGACGGCTAACAGCTAATCCTATTTATACCATTTATTAGAACTTAAACTGACAGATGCCCATTCTGGCTGTGATAAGGCAGTCATGTATGTTAAACCGATTATTATAACCTAATTTTTAACGAAGATGAAGAAGTTTCTAATCAAGGCAGTATTGCCTGTTTCAATGGTAGTTTGTGCCGTTGCGGTTGCTTCCTGCTCACAAGATGAGCTTTTGACGCAAACCAAAGAACAAAGTGAAGAGAGTGTGTTGAATAACCCAAGGGAGATACGCAACTATCTGAAGACGTTGCCGTTAGCACCTATGATGACACGTGCTAATGGTCCGATAACTCCTGATAATGGTACTCCTCTACCTGTTGAGGAGGAAGACCCGGTTGTTGAGACGCAGGGTGTTCTCGATGGAATACCTGGTAATTGGGTGAAGACAACCCGACACTATAAGATTAAACAGACTTTCGATGAGAATTTCCTCTTTGATCCTACAAGCGATGTGGTTTATCCTGGATGCGTACTAAAGGGTGGTACGATAGCTAATGGTACTTATGCAATGATTACTTCACACAAGACTGGGGACGTGACCTTCTCTATCAGCTTGTCTCCTGCTGATCCAAGCAAGGCACACGAGACCTCTGCTACTGTTCCTAACATCCGTAAGAGCGAGTATCAAGAGGTATGGAATAAGTGGGCGACAATGGATTGGAAGGAGTCGCCAGTGACAACTATTCAGAGTGTGGAGAAGATTAACTCGCAGGAAGAACTTGTCACGAAGTTGGGTGTGGCAGTAACTGCTCCGGTTGCGAATGGCTCCATAAACCTCGGATTTAACTTCAATAAGAAGAAGAACCATATCTTAGCTCGTCTCATACAGAAGCACTTTACTGTCTCAACTGACGCTCCTAAGAAGGGTACTATCTTTGAGTCTATCGACAAAGATGCCCTCGACGGTTATCAGCCAGTCTACATCTCCAGCATTAACTACGGTCGTATCATCTATCTTTCAATTGAGACTGATGAGAAGGAACGCAACATCAATGAGGCTATTGAGTTCGCACTGAACAAAATTAAGGGTGTTGATGTTAACGTATCGGCTGACCAAGCAGTCAACTACCGTAAGATGTTGGCTAAAAGCGACGTACATATCACAGTTCTTGGAGGTGGGAAGACTATTCAGCAAGAGATTTTGAAGGGTGATATTGACTCTTTCCAGCGTTTCCTTGCGGCTGATATTCCAATGGAGCAGATGTACCCTATTAGTTTCTCTTTGCGTTATGCTGTTGATAATTCACAGGCCCGTGTAGTGTCAAGCAGCGAGTTCACCGTTACACAACGCGACTTCGTTCCTGTATTCAAGAAGGTTCGTATGCAGTTACAGGTGCTCGGCTTCTCAGGACAGCACAGTGGTCCACTTCCTAACTTAGATAAGGATGCTAACATATGGGGTAAGGTCATGGTAGGAGTCAATGGTCAAGAGCACGAGCTTGTAGGCATTGCTCAGTCTAATCCGTTCTGGTTTGACTATCGAGAGAAGGAAGAAACATTACATCCAATAGGCTTTGGTGGTATCGTCAATGTCGAGTTTGACAAAGATAAGAACGAGAGTTTAGAGGACTTTGTAGACCATCAGAAGATATCTTTCATCACTGATTTGCATACAGAAAACGGTATTTATAAGTATAATTATGGTCGAACACAATTCAACCACACCCTTGGTACCGTCTTCTCTAAGTATAAGAGTGATAACCCAGTTGTCGTCTTAGAAAGTAACTATAAGCATATTAAGATTCACACTTACGTAAAGATTCTGGACCTTAAGTTCTTTAATTAAAAGAGCCCTATCGCAGTTTTATCGGCGTCAACACTATGATGTCGATAAAAGCTGCAGTACATTTATTATCATAAAGTAGAATTTAAGACTATCAATATGAAAAGAGTTTCTACGCTTTTTGCCGTATTGTGCCTACTTTGTCAGCTCTCTATGGCTGGTCCAATAGACCAGGCTCGAGCGTTGAAGATTGCTTCAAACTTCTTTGGACAAGGCACCACAACACGCCAACTCAGTATGGCGTATAAGGCACCCTACAAGGCTTCCCGTACTGGAAAGGCTGAGGAGAACCTATACTATATCTTCAATCGTGGTAATGATCAGGGTTATGTTGTTGTTGCAGCAGACGATCGTGTCTCTCCTGTCATCGCTTTCTCTGATAAAGGAAGCCTCTCAGAGAGTGACATACAAGCGAACCCTTCTATCAAGTGGTTATATGATGAGTATCGCAATCAGATAAAGTGGGCCATCGAGAATACGCCTGACACACCCTCACCAGAGTTCATGCAGGCATCGACTGTGCGTGCAAGTAACTATCAGATAGAGATTAGTCCGCTTCTCGAATACGCTACTGACCGCAGGACAAGACTTGCAACACCTATCAGCTGGGGCCAGAGTTGGCCTTTCAACCAGTATGCGCCGAACTATCGTTACAATGGTCAGACCTACGAAACAGTGTCGGGTTGTGTGGCTACAGCCATCTGTACCGTTCTACGTTGGCATAAGTGGCCACGTAAAGCACATGGTTCAGTGAGTTACTATTGGAAGCGTAACTACATGTCATTGAACTTTGACGGTCAAGGATCAGAGAATGCAGCATACGATTGGAGCCAGATGCCAGCCGGAGTAGATAGCTATGGGCGCGATAGAGCAACTGGTCGTGGGCTTACGGCATTACAGGCTGATAACATCGGACGCCTTTTGCGCGACATTGGTTATGCTGTTCAGATGGACTATAATCCTGCTTTTGCTGGTGGGTCGGGTGCTTATGTCTACAATGCCCCAGCCGTTCTCACACGTAACTTCGGCTATAAGAGCAGCGTAAGGTTCCTCCAACGCAGCAACTACTACGAGCAGAGCTGGCTAAGAGAGATACATGATGAGTTGAGAGATTACGGTCCTGTTGTCTATGCAGGCTTCTCTGGCGGTGGTGGGCACTGTTTTGTACTCGATGGTTATGCGTCAAATGGCTTCGTACATGTCGATTGGGGATGGAACTACTCATCAAATGGTTGGCATAAGCTCAACGTGTTGCGCCCAGGACAAGAAGGTATTGGTGGCGGTAGTGGAGGCTATAGTTCTGATCAGCAGATGCTACGTTATCTGAAACCTGACCGTAACGATGACCCTGACCCAGAGCCTAATCCAAATCCAGAACCAAAGCCTGACCCACAGCCCGACGTTGAAACAGGTACTAACCTGTATATTGCTGCTAAGTGCGAACAGACCGCTTTAACACAGCAGAACTCTGTCCCAGTCACAATCACTATTGGTAATAAGAACAGCGAGTCAGCTTATTCAGGTCGATTAGCTCTTGCCCTCTATCAAGAGGAGAATGATGCTTACTCTACGATAATCTCTACAACGACGGCTTCTGTTGGTGCTGAGTCAACGAAGAAGGTGACTTTCTATGCCAACCTTGCCAACGTCAAGGCAGGAACCTATCATCTTACTGTCAATTACGCCAAAGGTTCTGGCTTCAAGGCCATCGATGCCGTTGCCGGAACAGTTGCCATTGGTAAGGCTGATCCAGACCCGGAACCAGAGCCAGACCCAGTTGTTAAGCAGCCTGAACTGTATGCTGTACAGCGTATAACGGAGTATGTTAAGAAGGGACAGAACACGAAGATTGTCTCAACTCTTGCCAATGAAGGTAATACCGACTATAATGGTAGCTTAAAACTCTACGCTCTTCCTGCTGAATCAAATGATGTTAAGGCAGCCACCCTCATCTCTGAAGGCAACGCAAAGATAGCCAGAGGCGAGCGTGTAACGTTCTCTTTCTATACGAACGACAACTTCGGACGCTTGGAGGTAGGCAAGTATAACCTGCTTGCAGGATATGATGTTGATGGTGAAGAGGTTGCTGTCAAGGTGAAAACAGATGCGAAAGTATGGAAGATAGGCGAACTAACCATCAATGCGGCTGATGATGATGATAACAACTCACAGACTGTTCATGATTTGAAGTTGCAGACTATCTATTTCTATCAGGGTAGTAGCTACCTTGGCTCAGACAATGCTTACGTGTCAACTGCCCACAGCAAGTTTACTGCTCGCGTTTACTTGAAGTCAGTGAATGGCTTTGAAGGTCGCGTGAAGTTCTATGTCACCAATGCACAGTTGAGTTCTAAGCCTCTCAATAGCAACATGACAGAGACACGAACCATCACGTTAAAGCCAAATAGTAACGGTTATATCGAGGTATCACTACCTACGAGATACCTATCGAAGGGGCGTTATTACATGAATATCCTCTATAACAATGGAGGTGCAACATGGCTTTATTACCCAACAGATGTCGTTCCTTTCAATGTCTATGCCGCTTTCAACCAACCTGACTCATCTTACTTATTCAGCAACAAACCAACACTTGGTCCAACCTTTGACTTTGACACCCCTCCATTCTATGGTGAACACTTCCAATCAATTGGTAATAAAGTTGATGGAGAAACTATCCCATTGGGTATTGACGAGGTTGCCGTTGGTGGTACAGAGCTGTCTGTTTCATCGGGCGTTGTGACGGATAACGTTATTCTCACAGCCGCAAAGGCTTGCACTGTAAGCATTTATAGCGTACAAGGAAAGCTTATCAGCAAGTATAACGTTAAGTTTGGCGACAATGTTATCAGCGTTGCCAATCTGCCAGCAGGTGTCTATCTCATCGGTACAGGTACAACAACTTGTAAGATAGTAAAGCGTTAATAGAATAGGACTGACATAATTAGGCGTATTAGTTGAATTCACATTGAGGACTCCCTCAGTGTGGATTCTTCGTGCTTTATAATTGTGATTTATGTCCTATCTCTCGTTCTTCTACGCTTCATGTTGTGATGCTTTCGAGTCTTGTATGGTTATTGTGGTTGACTTTTCAATGCTCATTTCTGGTGGCGGTAATGTTTCCTCCAAGTGGTGTTAACGCTGATATTAAGTGGTGTGAATGCTGATTTTAAGTGGCGTTAGTAGTCATTTTAAGTTGCGGAAACCTTTCTCTTCAGTTGTGCGAATGTCCCTCAACCCTTTCTCCATGTATTACCAGTTGTTGAGTAGTTCTTTTTCTTGTCAGTAGCACAGGTGATATAGATGTCTATTGGCACACATGTAAAGTCAACGAGGGGCCTCCGACCGACAGGTGTCACGGCACTTCTCTACCATCATTAGGCTTATAGTTTGTGAGTTCTTGCACCTAATGAGGTCTCTGTGCGTATGGGGATAATATGTTTTTCAGTGTTATGATGCAAGAAAAAGGACGCACCTTTTTATGTTTCTTAGTATGTTTATAGGAGTAATTCGGCAATCGCTTCACACAATATAAGGCTCTATAAGGCTGTGAAAAATCATTACATAGCAGAGCGTTAAACGCCCTCAACACAGGGGTATAATCTCTTCTATAATCGAGTTTGTAACCGTCAAGCAATCAGAGTGTTACAAATGGCGTTGAAGAACATGCCCTTCTTGGCCCAAGAAGGGCCTCTTCTACGTGCAAGAAGGGCATGTTCTCGAACGTAGAAGAGCGTCTTCTTCAATCATGAAGACCGTGTGGTGGAATTGAGGAGAGTTAAAAGTGAGGACCTCCCCCGGCCCCTCCGAAGGAGGGGAGAGCCTAACCTGCTATGAGAAAGCGTATGATATTAGTACTTGTTGGTAATCGTTGTTCAATGACTAACAGCTCTTCTTCACTATTTTACATTATTCACCTACCATCCTACAAAGCCCATCCTCAACACCTAACATTAAGCACCTACCATCCTCGCAAAGCACATCATCAACAACTAACATTCATCACCTACCACCCCACAAGCTCTTATTAGTCCATCTATCGGACGAGTAAAAGAAATGACCTACAACTAATGTGCGAGCTACGTCACATTAGTTGTAGGTCATGATATATACATATTGGTCCTCTAATAGAGATAAGTTCCTTATATTAATATAGATAACTGATAAGTAGCAGACAGCTATTTACAAGTCTTCGACTGATTTTTACGTCTCCACTAACTTGTATTTACGCCTTCACCAACTTATGTTTACGTCCCCACAGAACTTATATTCACATCCCCACAGAACTTATATTTAAGTATTCTTTCCTTATATTCTCGCCCAGTGAAAACGTCTTATTGGTGCGTTACGCCTTATCTATCCCCCCGCACCCAACCGTGTCCCGTTAGGCTCTCCCCTCCTTCGGAGGGGTCGGGGAGGTCCCCTTTACCCTTTTATCATTAGAAGTGTACCCTAAAGTCCACGCCCATTTGGAACGGATTACCAAGTTGTGCAAAGGTGTAGCGAGTACCAGTAGCAGCACTCTGAACGGCGAAACTGTTGTATTTAGTATCTGTTAAGTTACGCACCCAGAGGTTGACATGAAGCGGACCAAAGTCGGCATCGGCATGAGCACCTACTACTGCATAGAAATTCTGACCGATAGTGTTCTGCTCATCCCAGTAGGTCTTACCCTGTGCGGAGAGGTTCATTCCCACAGTGACACTACGCAAGTGGAAACGATTAGACGCATCGAGCAAGGCTGCAGGGTCAACATCTATACGATAGTCAGCATTGGCGCCGAGTGTATGTTGCGGTACAAAAGGTACACGCTTATCCTTATAATCAACCATACCAACGCCTGCGATAGAGTCTTTATACTCATCGAACTGTGCACTTGTAAAGCCATAGCTGAGTCCGTAGGTTAGTTTGTTGTCGAGTGCAACACCACGGAGTGTTGCCTCCAAGCCGCAAGAATGGCTACGACCTGCATTCGTCATTACACGACCAAAGCCATAGTTACCCGCCATCACAGAGAGCTGCTGATTGCGAATCTGCATATAGTAAGCAGCGAGGTCGAGGTGTACTTGATTGTTGAAGAGGTTTAGGTGTGCTCCCACCTCATAGTTCCAACTGGTCTCTGGTTTATACTCAATCGTCTTTGCGATACGCTCATAGTAAGCCTCATCATGTGCGATGTCGACATCAGCACGAGCCTTATTAGCCGCCTGAGAGGTCTCAGTCTGCAGCACATCAGAGAACATCTCGAAGTTATAACCGCCTGCTCGATAGCCTTTTGACCATGTTGCATAGACGTTACTACCGTTTTGAAGACGATAGGTCAGGCCCACTTTTGGGAGAAGTTGCTTGAAGCTGTCATGCTCGCTATGCTTCAGAGCAGAGGTGATAACAGGGTTGATGGTTACACCCATCACACTCTCCTGCAATGCAACACGTGCTGAAGTCTCGTAATCAATGTTTACACGTGAGTAATCATAGCGTAAACCAAGGGTCGCCATAAGGCGATCAGTGAGCTCAATGTTGCTCTCATGGTAGACACCCAAGTTGAGTGTTGGCGTATGGAAGACACCTGGGACAGGGTCCATCGTCATGTTGATGTTTACACCACCAGCCCCAGCAATCATTGCAGCGACGCTTGCTCGTGCCGTCTTGTTGGCGAGTTCCTCTGACATTCCGCCTGCTATCATCCTTTGAGCCACACGTGCAGCCATGGCGTTAAGCATTCCGTTGTAGGCATAGTCAGTAATCTTCTTAGACAGATAGCTGTTCATATCCTGATCAAAGTAGACAGGTGCCGTCGTCTTCAACCACTGGTAAGACCCGAAAGCACCGAAGGTCCAATGCCACTTACTATCATTTTTGCTCTTAACAGACAGCTCCTCCGTCACCGTGTTACCCAACTGATGCTGCGTAAGGTGCATGAAGTCTTGTGGACGATAGTCTATATCCATGAGCATGTAGTCGCGTAGGTACTGCCAAGAAGTCATCGAATTGATGTCAAATCCGTTTCCCGCATATTTGATGTCCAGTCCTGTGTTGATGATATTACGGCGATAATTACTCTGTCGATTTTGGTTAGGTGATTGTGTACCAGCCTTCAATCCATAGAGAGGAGAGGTGATGGTAGCAGCAGCAACTTCGTCTTCTGTGACCACCTGACCGTATGGGAAGCCGTTTTGGCGAGTATATTGATAGTCGGCGATGAGGTCGAAGTTCAGTCTGTCCGTTGGTTTCCACAGCAATCGTCCCTTACCTCCAAACTCATTGATAAGGTCGGCATGTGAGCCATCATACTGATTACGGAAGAACCCATTCTGCCCTCCATAGAAGCCAGCAACGGCAAATGCCATCTTATCATTGACTTTCTTATAGTGGCTTACCTCTGCTTTTCGATATAACTTCGAGCCGATAGAGAGTTGAACATCAGTCCCTTGATACTGGAAAGGATTACGACTATAAAGGCGAATCAGTCCCCCCTCGGTGTTCATACCATAGAGTGTACCCTGTGGACCATGCAGAACATCAACACGGTCGACGTCATACGTATGGAAATTAAAGGCACTCTTGTTCAAGATAGGCATACCATCTACATAAATACCCACGGCTGGTGAGTAGACACGTGAGCCTATTCCACGCATATAGATAGAAGAGGTATAACGGCTTCCATACTCTGGCATGGCAAATGAAGGTACGAAGACAGAGAGGTTACGCACGTCCTGTACGTTGAGGTTGCGTATCAAATCGCCATTAAAAGAGGTGCTACTCAATGGCTGCTGACGCAGGCGGAAAGCCTCCTTAGGCTGGTCTACGACGACAACCTCGTCTATGTCATAGACTCTGGAAGTATCTCCTTTCTCGATAATGTTATTGGCCTGTATTGCCATAGGCAAAGATGTCGCCATCAGAAGAGCAATACCAAATTTAGACTTAACCATATAATCTTATTTCTAATATTTTTGTATTTAATTAACGATGGCAAAGGTAGGAAGAAAAAAGACACGGCGCAATCCTCATTTATTAGGAATATTGCATACAAGCAGCTGATTATTAATGAATAAAAAGGAGCTTTCGACCAATGTAGACGTAATACTATAAGAAGCGAGCTTTGGGTGGTTAGGGGCAGATGGTAGGTTGATTTATCTTATTAAAGTTTGCTGGCTTCCCTCCTATGCGTTATGATTTCGTAACTAAATAGCCCTCTACTGATGACTGAAAAAAGCTGAGATGATAGCAAGTAAAACAAAATACTCCACATATCAGAAGACTCTATAAGAGCATGAAAAATAATTACATTGTAATGAGCTGAACACCCTCTGGATAGGTGTATGATACCTCTTATAATTAAGTCTGTAAACTTCAATAAATCAGTATGTTATGTTTAGCGTTGGAGAATATGCCCTTCTTTATGCTTGAAGGGCATGTTCTCCTTTGTTGTTTATAACCATCTGAATTACTGTTAGTTGTAAGCTTGATTATAGTGTGTGTTTGGCTTGCTGTTTACTGACTCTTATTTGGATTATTGTAAAATAATTTCAAGCGTTCGATAGACGTTGTGTAATAATAAAAGAAATCGTATTATGGCATGGTAGGATAGGAGTACATCGGTACAGAAAAGTAGTTTTAGCGAGAATGTTGTGTATTAATTCACCTTTTCATTGGTTTTTTAGTTTATTATTACTATCTTTGTCAAATTGCAAAAATAACATAGAAAAATAAACAAAATAGGTATATGCCGATAGGTCTTATGGGAGATGAGAGAGACGGAATAGCGTAACGAAATGTACAAAAGACGGACTTCTCTTATTGAAAATAAAATCTTATCTTTGCAAAGAACATTTAGGAAAGAGATTAGAACATGATATCAATAGACGGACTGACGGTGGAATTTGGCGTGAAGCCATTGTTTAAGGATGTTTCATTCGTCATCAATGAGCGAGACAGGATAGCCTTAGTGGGTAAGAACGGAGCAGGAAAGTCAACCATGCTGAAGATACTCTGTGGGATGCAGAAGCCTACGAGCGGGTCCGTTTCTGTACCGAATGATACGACAATAGGCTACCTGCCGCAGGTGATGAAGCTTTCTGACGATACGACCGTGAAGGAGGAAACGCGCAAGGCCTTCGCTGACAAGACGAAGATGGAGGCCAAACTCAAGGAGATGGAGCAGGAGATGGCTGAGCGCACCGACTATGAGAGTGACGGATATGCCGAACTCGTTGAGCGCTTTACGACGGAGCATGAACGCTATATGATGATGGGAGGTGAGAATTATGAGGCTGAGATAGAGCGTACACTGACGGGTCTTGGTTTTACGAGAGACGATTTCGACCGTCCTACCCGTGAGTTCTCTGGTGGATGGCGTATGCGTATTGAGTTAGCAAAGATACTCCTCCGCCGTCCAGACGTACTCTTACTTGATGAGCCAACGAACCACCTTGACATTGAGTCAATCCAATGGTTGGAGCAATTCCTTGCCCAGAGTGCTAAGGCTGTAGTATTGGTTAGTCACGACCGAGCGTTTGTTAATAATGTAACAAACCGTACGCTGGAAATAACCTGTGGCCATGTGGAAGACTATCGGGTGAAGTATGACGAGTATCTTGTCCTTAGGAAAGAACGTCGCGAACAGCAGCTTCGTGCCTATGAGAACCAACAGAAGGAGATTGCCGACACTAAGGCGTTTATCGAACGGTTCCGTTATCAGGCCACGAAAGCCGTACAGGTGCAGCAACGCATCCGTCAGTTGGAGAAGATAGTACCCATAGAAGTGGACGAGGTGGATAATTCGGCTATGCGTCTGAAATTCCCTCCGTGTCTGAGAAGTGGTGACTATCCTGTCATTGCAGAGGGCTTGGGGAAGACTTATCCAAGTAGACTGCATAGTGACGGACCGGGGCAGACGGTCTTTGAGGGTGTCGACCTTATTATTAAAAGAGGTGAGAAAGTAGCCTTCGTCGGTAAGAACGGTGAGGGAAAGTCTACCTTCGTGAAGTGTATCATGGGTGAGATACCATTTGACGGTACGCTGAAGATAGGGCATAACGTGCAAATTGGTTATTTCGCACAGAACCAGGCACAACTGTTAGACGAGAACCTTACGATTTATGAAACTATCGATAGGGTGGCTACAGGAGACATGCGTCTGAGGATAAACGACCTCCTCGGTGCATTTATGTTTGGTGGAGAGACGTCAGAGAAGTATGTTAAAGTACTCTCAGGAGGTGAGCGTTCGCGCTTAGCGATGATTAAGTTATTGCTTGAACCAGTAAACCTTCTTATCCTTGATGAGCCTACCAACCATCTTGACATAGCCTCAAAGGAAGTGTTGAAGGAGGCTATTAAGGCCTTTGATGGTACGGCAATCATCGTGAGCCACGACCGTGAGTTCCTCGATGGACTGGTAAGTAAGGTCTATGAGTTCGGTGGTGGTAAGGTGAGAGAACATTTAGGTGGTATCTACGATTGGCTTAGAAGCTCCAGTGAGTCCCTCCAACTTGCTCGAAAGGGAGAGGGTACTGAGACAGTGTCGCTGTCATCTGATAATAGTAGAAATGCTGCTCCCCTCCCTTCGGAAGGGTCGGCTGAAACCTCAGGTGAGACCTTGTCATACGCTGAACGTAAGGAACTGCAGAAGAAGATACGTAAGGCGCAACGCGCAGTGGACGACTCGGAAGCTAAGATAGCGAAGCTGGAAGCACGCAAGAGCGAACTCGATGAGCTCCTTATGGCACCAGAGAATGCCTCGAATATGGAACTCGTTGCGGAATATACCAACCTTCAGCGTGAACTTGATGAGGAGAACGACCGATGGCTCATACTGTCGGAAGAGCTGGAGGGGATGAAGGAGTAGGGGACCTCCCCCAGCCCCTCCGAAGGAGGGGAGCCGCAAACCTGCCATGGCAGGATAGGTCGGCTACTTGTGATGGGAATGTTATCTTTTTAATAGTTTGTGGGTGTTCCTCACGATAGTTTGTGGATGAGAAATTTTCTATATTACTCTCTGATAGAGGGTTAAAGTTATATATTAACTATGATGAGCAGGCCTGTTTCCTGCACTCCCCTCCTTCGGAGGGGTTGGGGGAGGTCCCAAACTTGCTATGGCAGGATAGGTCGGCTACTTGTGATGGGAATGTTATCTTTTTAATAGTTTGTGGGTGTTCCTCACGATAGTTTGTGGATGCTCCTCACGATAGTTTGTGGATGAGAAGTATTCTATTTTACTCTCTGTTAGAAGATTAAAGTTATGTGTTAACTACGTTAAGCAGAGCTGTTTTCTGCACTCCCCTCCTTCGGAGGGGTTGGGGGAGGTCCCAAACCAGCTATGTCTGGATAGGTCGGCTACTTGTGATAGGGATGTTAACTTCACATTAGTTTGTGGGTGTTCCTCACGATAGTTAGTGGATGATAAGTATTCTATATTACTCTCTGTTAGAAGATTAAAGTTATGTGTTAACTACGTTAAGCAGAGCTGTTTTCTGCACTCCCCTCCTTCGGAGGGGTTGGGGGAGGTCCTAAATCAACTACGGTAAGCAGGGCTGTTTCCTGCACTCCCCTCCTCGGAGGGGTTGGGGAGGTCCTAAATCAACTACGGTAATCAGGCCTGTTTCCTGCACTCCCCTCCTTCGGAGGGGTTGGGGGAGGTTATTATTAATTAAATATATTACTATGCGTATTAAATCACTTTTACCAATGATGCTCCTTGCATCTGCGCCCTTCACTGCTATGGCACAGGGTCAGGCAGGTATCAAGGCAGAGAATCTCGACAAGTCGGTACGCCCGGCTGACGACTTCTTTACGTTTGCCACGGGTGGATGGCAGAAGCTTAACCCGCTACCAGGAGCCTTCTCACGCTTTGGTTCGTTCGACCAGTTGCAAGAGAACAACAACAAGCGTATCAACACGATCCTCACTGACTTGCTCAAGAAACAGGGTAAGGAAGGGTCAACAGAGAGAAAGTTAGGCGACTTCTATAAGCTCGCCATGGACTCAGTGCGCCGTAACAAGGAGGGCGTAAGTCCGGTTAAACCGCTACTCAACGAGATGGAAAGTGCAAAGAGTCTGGCCGACCTTCGTGCCCTGCAGTTGAAGTATGCAAGTTTCGGTTATGGTGTTCCAATGGGTTATTCCTTTGAGGCTGATGAGAAGAATGCGAAGATGAATATCCTTCTTATCTATCAGGACGGATTGAGCCTTGGACAGAAAGAGTACTATCTCGATAATGACAAGGCTACGGCAGACATCCGTAATGCCTTCCGCCAGTTTATCGCTAATATGTTCCGCCTCTATGGTTTCTCTGATACACAGGCTGCGGCTAAGCGTGATGCTGTGATGCGTTATGAGACAATGTTGGCTTTGATCTCAAAGAGCCGTACGGAGTTACGTGACGTTGAGGCCAACTATAATAAGATGACACTCGGTGAGTTTAAGGAGAAATATCCTAATATCCCACTCGAGCAGTTGGCTAATGCCGAAGGTATTAAGAGCGAGTATATTCAGACGATGGTAGTGTGTCAGCCTGCTTTCCTTGCTGGCGTTGATAAGCTAACGGCTACAGAGAGTGCAGAGGAACTGCGTGCACGTATGGAGTGGAGCGCTATCCTTGCTTCAGCTAACTATCTGAGTGATGATATACGGGCAGAGTATTTCAATTTCTTCAGTAAGACGATGCGTGGTACGAAGGAAGATTATCCTCGTTGGAAACGTGCTACACAGCAGGTGGAGAAGCAGATGGGTGAGGCGCTTGGCCGAATCTATTGTGAGCGTTACTTCCCAGCTACAAGTAAGAAACGTATGGAAGACCTCATCAAGAATCTTGAGGTGAGTCTTGCTGAGCGTATTAAGGCACAAGACTGGATGAGTGAGGCTACTAAGAAGGCTGCTCTTGAGAAGCTCTCAACCTTCTATGTGAAGGTGGGTTACCCTAATAAGTGGAAGGACTTGAGCCAACTTAAGATAGACCCAACAAAGTCTTATTATGAGAACGTGCAGAACTGTCAGTTGTTCTGGGCTGAGGATGCTATCAAAGAGAAGGCTGGTAAGCCTGTTGATAAGGATAAGTGGCTGATGACACCACAGACCGTTAATGCCTATTATAATCCTACGACGAATGAAATCTGCTTCCCTGCAGGTATTCTTCAATACCCATTCTTTGAGCCGAAGGCGGATGATGCCTTTAATTATGGAGCCATTGGTGTGGTGATAGGACATGAGATGACACACGGATTCGATGACCAAGGACGCCATTACGACAAGGATGGTAATATGACAGACTGGTGGACTGAAGAGGATGGAAAGAACTTCGAGGCTCGTACTGGTAAGTATGCTGATTTCTTCAGTGCTATTAAGGTGTTGCCAGACCTCAATGCTAACGGTAAGCTCACATTAGGTGAGAACCTTGCTGACCATGGTGGTCTTGAGGTGGCTTTCAATGCTTTCGAGAAGACACCAGAGGCTAAGAAGGGTAAGGTCATTATGGGCTTCACACCAGAACAGCGTTTCTTCATCGCTTATGCAGGCGTATGGGCAAACAATATCACTGAGGCTGAAATCCGTAGTCGAGTGAAGAGTGACCCACACTCTCTCGGCGAGTGGCGTGTCAATGGTGCTCTTCCTCATATTAATGCGTGGTATAAGGCCTTCGGTGTGAAGGAGGGTGATAAGCTCTTCATCCCTGAGAATGAACGCCTGAAGCTGTGGTAATGGTTGGTGATGGGTGTTGAATATTGGGTGATGGGTGATGACTGTTGGGTGTTGATGGCTTGACTCTCAGTTGATTATCACATCTGTCGTTCGATATTTCCCATACCAATAAATCTATAAAATAAAAGGTTTACGACTAATCATTCTTATCAGATATGATGTTGATAGGAATGGTTAGCGTGAGCCTTTTGTGTTTATTCTTATAGAGGAGGATATTGTTGCAGGAAAGAAAGGTGGGGTGTCTATTCGTATTCGTTGTTATACTTTTGTGTAGATAAGACTTGTGCAATCTCTTATTAATTACTATCTTTGTAGCTTATTTATAGTAGAGAAAAGTAGGGTTGTATGCTTATACGACCATTAAAGATAAAGGAAACAGGATATGCCATTGATATTACCTGACGGACTTCCCGCCATTGATATGCTGAAGCGTGAGAATATCAACATAGAAGATATGCTTGCTAAGGAGGACAATAAACGTCCGCTTCGCATTGTCATACTCAATCTTATGCCGTTCAAGGCTACGACGGAGACTGATTTCATACGTCTTCTTTCTAATAGTCCACTACTGTTAGATATCAGATTCATGAAACTCAAGAGTCATGTCTCCCGCCATACTCCAGCGGAACACATCGACCGATTCTATCATACATTAGAGGAGCTAAGCAAGGAGAAGATTGATGGGTTGATAGTCACTGGAGCACCTGTTGAAGACATACCTTTCGAGGAGGTGGATTATTGGAAAGAGCTACAAGAGATATTCAATTGGGCTCGTGAGAATGTGCGTTCAACGCTTTATATCTGTTGGGCAGCACAGGCAGGACTCTATCATTTCTATGATATCCCTAAGTATCCATTGCCGAAGAAGATGTTTGGTATCTTCCCTACGATTCCTCTAAAGCCCGAACTGCCTATCTTCCGTGGTTTTGATGATGTCTTCCGTATGCCTCAGAGTCGTCATACAGAGATAAGGCGTGAGGATATTGAACGAGTCGCCGACCTCGAGATCGTAGCTGAATCAGCAGAGAGTGGTGTGTCTATTGTTAGGTCATGTAGTAGGCGAGAGTTCTTTATCACCGGTCATTTAGAGTATGCCCCAGACACCCTCGATACGGAGTATCACCGTGACTTTGGTAAGCGAGACGATGTAGAGGTCCCGAAACATTATTATCGTGATGACAAGCCAACGAATGGTCCGCTTGTCACCTGGCGTGCACATGCCAATTTACTATTTGTGAATTGGGTGGCTTGGGTGGTGAATGATGGGTGTTAGGTGTTGATGTGTAGGGTGTTAGATGTTGAATGTTAGGTGTTGAGGATTAGGGTGTTAGGTGTTGAATGTTAGGTGTTGAAGAATAGTAATTTTGCTTAGCATCTTTGTTCACCATAAATAGACGACATTGGTTGTTAATACCTTCAATCACCTCATCAAGCTCTAAACACTTTATCAGCACCCAACAATAATCACCCATCACCCGATGCTCATCATCCTCTAAACACTTCATCAATACCCAACAATAAACATCTATCACCCAACGTCCATCCTGTTCTATACATTTCATCAACACCCAACAATTACCACCCAACACCCAACAATTACCACCCATCACCCAACAATATGCAATCATCAACACCCAACACCCATCACCCATCACCCATTACTATAGAGCTCCTTGCGCCAGCCAAGAATCTTGAATGTGGAATGGCAGCTATTGACCACGGAGCAGATGCCGTATATATCGGTGCTTCTCGATTTGGAGCACGTCAGTCTGCAGGTAATAGTGTGGAGGATATTGGTAAGCTATGCGAATATGCTCATCGCTATGGTGCCACGGTTCATGTGACCATCAATACGATTATCTATAATGATGAGTTCGACGATACAATGGCCTTGGTGCGTGAGTTGGTGGACGTAGGGGTAGACGCCTTCCTTCTACAGGATATGGGGCTGATGAGTAAGGTGAGGGAGATAGTACCCGATACGGTAGCACTCCACGCCAGTACACAATGTGATACACGTACATGGGAGAAGGCTCAATGGCTGAGTCAGCAGGGGTTTGATCGTGTTGTACTTGCTCGTGAATTGTCTGCTGAAGAGATAAGCGATATTCATAAGCGGTTGCCAAACCTTGAGTTGGAAGCCTTCGTACATGGAGCATTATGTGTAAGTTATAGTGGTGTATGTTATGTTTCCCAGTATAGTTTCGGTCGTTCAGCCAATCGTGGTGCCTGTGCACAGTTCTGTCGATTGGCGTTTGATTTGAAGGATTCAGACGGAAAGACCATCGAACACCAGCGTCATCTTCTTTCATTGAAGGATATGAGTCAGATTGATAACCTTGAAACGCTGATGCGTTCTGGGGCTTGTGCCTTTAAGATTGAGGGGCGATTGAAGGATATAAACTATGTGAAGAATGTTGTGTCAGCTTATAGTAAGCGCATTGATGAGATAATCAGTAAGCATCCTGATGAGTTCCGTCGTGCTTCGTTGGGACGTGTCCGTTATTCGTTTACGCCAGATTTGAAGAAGACATTCAACCGTGGTTACACCAATTACTTCCTCAAAGGCAGGCAGGCAGATATCTTCTCTCCTGATACACCAAAGGCATTGGGTGAGTTTGTTGGTAGGGTAAAAGAGATAAGACGAGACAGCTTTAACGTGTCCAGTACAGCAAACTTTGCGAATGGTGACGGACTCTGTTTCCTTTCACGTGACCCAGTCAATCAGTCTACACGGTTGGAGGGATTTCGTGTGAACCGTGCTGTGGGTAATCGACTCTATCCGTTTAAGATGCCAAAAGGTCTAAAAGCAGGGATGAGTTTGTATCGTAATCAAGACCAAGCCTTTGATAAGGAGTTGAGCGGTAAGACTGCTGAACGTAAGATTAAGATAAAGATGTGGTTTGGAACCTCACCTGAGACCTCCCACAACCGCTCCGAAGGAGGGGAGTGCCTAACGGATTGTCGTGGGACAATATGGGCAAAAGCAGAGGTGATAGGAAGTGCTACTCCAAAGCAAACATCTAACAAACGAATATCCAACGAACATCCCGTTAGGCTCTCTCCTCCCCTTGGAGGGGATGGGGGAGGTCTCCAACTTGCCCAAAAGCCTCAACGCGATAACATCATACGCCAGCTCACTAAGTTGGGCAATACGGTATATGAATGTTCAGAGGTTGAGATAGTTGACGAGGCTGATAAGTACTTTATTCCAAGCAGTATTCTTGCAGAACTTCGCCGTATGGTGGTAGAGGAACTTGATAAACAGATACTGAATAGGCAGCGTATGACGATTCATAGGAAATCGGTGGATAAGGTGTCTGACCATAAGCCACATATAACAGTGGTAAATCCTGCCCAGTATCAGCAAATGCCTTATCTGTATAACATCTCCAATGATGTTGCCCGTAAGTTCTATGAGCAGCAGGGACTGACCAAAGCTGAGCCTGCTTTTGAAATTCAATATCCTTCTGTAGACAATGGTTCAGAGTCAACAGGAAAGTCGTTTTCTATCAGGGGGGATAAAGACGCCGTCTCTCATCTCTTGATGCAGTGTCGTCATTGTATTCGTTATTCGCTCGGCTATTGTGTGAAACGAGGTGGAAAGAAACCCACATGGCGTGAACCACTCTTCCTCGAACTACCAGATAAGCGACGTTTCCGTTTAGAGTTTGATTGTAAGAACTGTCAGATGAATGTTCGAAACGCTACTTAAATGAAAAGTCATTATTCATTACTAATCATTATGATTATGGATAAAGTGAACCTGAAAAGAGAGCCCCGTGTTGACTTTTCTACGAGAGAAAAGGCAAGTAGTTATACCCTACAACGATATGGGCTAATGGGGGTATTCCTTCTCTTCTTGCTTAGCTTTTTGCTAACAGGTTGTTATCATAAGAAGACGCCATCCTCCTTTCGTTTGCCAGACAGTATTCAAGAGGCACAAATCTCCCGACGAATAGAGGCTGGGGGCGACTCTATTTTAAAGGAGAAAGATACTGATAACATTGAATGGAGTGGTACACGAAGTAGGGTAGACTCCTTGTCTTTTCGTGTGAAACATCACTATTCACAAGGGTTTAACTTTATTGTAACAGCTGATTCTCTGATGCTTCTTCGTCAACAACCAGAGGAGGCTGTCAACAAGATGGAGACAGATTCCTTTGCTGTGAAGAAAGGAAAGGAGGTCGTTGTGGCTGATATTCGTATTCTTCCTAATGATAAGCAGGATTCGGTATGGGTGCAGATAGCTACGGAGGACTATGCCTTTGGGTGGGTTCATGAGAACCGTCTCTTAAAGCAGGTAGACCCAGCTGACCCTATTTCCCAGTTTATCTCTACATTCTCAAACATCCACTTGCTTATCTTCTTGATTGTTATCTCCATTATGGGAGTTGGCTATCTGGCCCGTAAGATATTGAAGAAGAACGCACATATCGTACATTTCAATGATATTAGTTCGCTTTATCCTACGCTGTTAGCCGTTATTGTGGCACTATCCGCAGCCTTCTATGCCAGTATACAGCTCTTTGCGCCAGAGACGTGGCGTGAGTTCTATTTCCATCCTTCGCTTAATCCTTTCTCGCAGCCTCCCCTACTTAATATCTTCTTAGTATTGGTATGGGCCATGCTCATTATTGGTATCGCAACGATTGATGACGTCCGAAGATTATTGAAATCAGGCGAAACCCTACTTTATCTTTGTGGGTTAGGAGCTGTGTGTGCCGTCAATTATATCGTTTTCTCCGTGCTCACCTTATATTATATAGGTTATCCACTTCTCATAGTTTATATCTATTACGCCTTCCGTGTCTATTTACGTAAGAGTAGTGAAACTTATTATTGTGGCAACTGTGGTGTTCGTCTCCATCGAAAAGGAAGGTGTCCGCATTGTGGTGCAATCAATGAATAAAGATACTTTTTGGCCCTTTCTGAATTAAGGATTGCCAGACCTTACGAAGGTATGGGGCTTTTTATTTAAGGAGGAACAAACCTTTTACTTACAGAAAGGCGTTGTTGAATAGATATGGTAGATCCGTACAATAACTAAGAGAACGATTGTATTTATAAATACACCTGTTAGGTAATAACGAGGTAGGTAGGTAGATTTGTTTGTTCGTATTGCCTTTGTGTTTTTTGCACATGTGTAAATACGGATAGATGCCATTATCCCTCTCTGCGAAAGGTGTTGCTCCCAAGGTGTATTGAAGTAGAGGAATGACAGATGTTCACTTACCTTATTTATAGGCTTAATACAGAACTTTTTTTTATTTTAGTTTGCTGTCACTTTTAACATTTCACGTAACCTCACTGGGAACTAATTAGTTATGTGCCCGTAATAGATGACAGATATGACAGGAAAATCAAAATCTCTTTGACGTCAGTCTTTGTGTTTTAGTTCGTTCGGTAGTTTGTTTTCGGGATTTGACGTTCGTTATGTCCATTAATAAGTAATGTTCATGAGTAGCTGAACTGATTAGCCTTTCGGATTAAGTTTTTTTCATGCTTCGATGATAAAAATATCGATAAAATCCTTGGTTAATCAGTTGTAAAATAGTAACTTTGCACTCGTTTAGCAAAATTATACTCTTTAAAATAGTTGAATGAAGAATGACAAAATGAAAATGAAGTACCGCGTGAACGAACAGATTCGCGTTCGGGAAGTACGTGTGGTAAGTGATGATGGAGCAGAAGTTATGCCTACGCGAAAAGCGTTAGAGCTGGCTCATCAAGCAGGAGTTGACCTTGTGGAGATTTCTCCTAATGCCCAGCCACCGGTTTGTCGTATCATCGACTATTCTAAGTTCCTCTACCAGCAGAAGAAGCATCAGAAGGAGATGAAGCAGAAGCAGGTGAAGCAGGAGGTGAAGGAGATTCGCTTTGGACCACAAACAGATGAGCATGATTATAAGTTCAAGCTCAAGCACGCACAAGAGTTCCTCAATGCAGGTAACAAGGTACGTGCATACGTATTCTTCCGTGGTCGTTCCATCCTGTTTAAGGAACAAGGAGAGGTTTTGTTGTTGCGTTTTGCCAATGACCTTGAAGAGCTCGCAAAGGTGGAGCAACTCCCAAAACTTGAGGGCAAGAAGATGTTCCTCTATCTTGCACCTAAGAAGGCTGGCGTTGCAAAGAAGAGCCAACAGAAGCGTGACCGTGAGGAGGCTGAGGCTGGTGTAAAGGCTGCTGCAGAGAAGGTCGTTGAAGAGACTGCAACCGACGGCGGACTGTTTGCCAATGCCAAGAATGGTGCAGACGCTTTGAAGAAGTTGAATATTGACTAACGCTTGTTGAGCCAGCTCTTTTCTGAAAGGATAGGGTAGGGGCAAGATGAGCAACCCTGTGCGTAACGTCCTGGTATATACGTTGCCACAGATGAATATAAATAACAATTTTAAAATTTACAAAAATGCCAAAACAGAAGACAAATTCCGGCGCAAAGAAGAGATTCACGTTCACCGGTACTGGTAAGATCAAACGTCATCACGCTTACCACAGTCACATTCTGACTAAGAAGACAAAGAAACAGAAGAGAAATCTTGTTCACCAGACGCTCGTGGATGGTACAAACTTGAAGCAGGTACGCGACTTGCTCAATCTCCGTTAATTCATTAGTCAAACAAATTAAAAGGAAAGAAAAACTATGCCAAGATCAGTCAATCATGTTGCTTCAAAAGCAAAGAGAACAAGAATTCTGAAGCAGACTAAGGGTTACTATGGTGCCCGTAAAAATGTTTGGACGGTAGCAAAGAATACCTATGAGAAGGGTTTGACTTATGCTTATCGTGACCGCCGTAACAAGAAGCGTAACTTCCGCGCATTGTGGATTCAGCGTATCAACGCTGCTGCTCGTCTTTATGATATGAGCTACAGCCAGTTGATGGGTGCATTGCACAAGGCTGGTATCGAGATTAACCGTAAGGTGCTCGCTGACCTCGCTGTTAACAATCAGGAAGCTTTCAAGGCTATTGTTGACAAAGTAAAGTAAATTTAGTGTCGCTCACCTTCGTGTGAGTACTCATTATAACGGAACAGAGCTGTCATCCTTTCGGGTGGCAGCTTTTTTGGTTTATGGGGGCGGCCTCCCCCCCCGACCCCAGCTGGCTCCTCCCCGTTCCCCTCCCCCGAAGGGAAGGGGAGTGATCACCGAGATACCCCTATGAGGAAGAGGCCCCTCCCCCTTCCCCTCCCCAGAAGGGAGGGGCGTAATCACCGAGATACCCCTATGGCTAATCATCAACACCTAACAACTATCACCCAACACCCTTCTTTAGCAGTAACGCTCTGTGAACTCTGTATGCCGGAGGCGTTCTGTGGACTCGAAACTGTGCGCAAAAAGGCTCTGTTAACTCTGTGAGCTCTGTGAGAGAAAAACCTCCCCAGCGTGTTGTTTGTGTGTCATCTCATAGAGTGGGTGTGTTCTTTTTCTCACAGAAGAACACAGAAGAACAGATCATACAAAGGCCCACAGAGACATTAAGTCAACCGATTTCACAGAACCTTACAGCCAAGTGAAGCCTCACCCCCAGCCCCTCTCCGAATGGAGAGGGGAGTGATCACCGAGATACCCCTCCTTCGCTGCTTGTGTCTTGATGGGAATATTGATTCACTCTGATGCCTCTTTGGCTAATCATCAACACCTAACACTCAACATCCAACACCTATCTTTGGCAGTAACGCTCTGTGATATCTGTATGCCGGAGGCGTTCTGTGGACTCGAAACGTTGGTGGAAAAGCTCTGTTACATCTGTGTGTTCTGTGAGAGAAAAACCTCCCCAGCGATTTGCATGAGTCTTATCTTATCAAGAGGGTGCGTTCTATTTCTCACAGAGTAACACAGAAGAACAGAACACACAAAGCTTCACAGAGACATTAAGTCAACCGATGACACAGAATCTTACAGCCAAGTGAAGCCTCACCCCCAGCCCCTTTCCGAATGGAGAAGGGAGTGATCACCGAGATACCCCTCCTTCGCTGCTTGTGTCTTGATGGGAATATAGATTCACTCTGATGCCTCTTTGGCTAATCATCAACACCTAACACTCAATATCCAATACCTATCTTTGGCAGTAACGCTCTGTGATATCTGTATGCCGAAGGCGTTCTGTGGGCTCGAAACGTTGGCGGAAAAGTTCTGTTACATCTGTGTGTTCTGTGAGAGAAAGAACTACCCAAGAGCCGAGTTGCAGACCAATAGGGGTAACGTCACATAACTAACAAACAATTGGCCCCTCCCCCTTCTCCTCCCCAAAAGGGAAGGGCGTAATCACCGAGATACCCCTATAAAAAGGATGTAGGCTTCGTTATGTTCTTTGTTGGCAGTCTTGTAGGGGTAACCTCACATATTATGCCCCTTCCTGTGGGGGAGAGGTTGGGGGAGGGACTACTCTCTCATGGGCTTGAACTGTGTACAAAAAACTCTGTTAAATCTGTGTGCTCTGTGAGAGAAAGGGTGTGTCCTTTATGAGAGAATGATTCTCACGTCCCATGTAAAGTAACCTGATAGATGTAATCTCACTAATCACACTCCTTCTTGCGGGAGAAGGAAGGGGGGAAGGGATCAGGCTGGTATGATGTGATGCTATCTTTTTGTTGTTGTTCAGTCCGACAGTGTTCTTTGCCTCTCCTAATATCTTTTGTACCGTAAAACACTGTAAGATAATGTGTAAACATGGTTTTTATAGGGATTATAATAGTATAAATCACAAGCAATCTATCCCTAAAAAATCACAAAAATGTAGTAAAATATTGCTTTAGTAGTTGCTTCATAAAAGATAAAAAACTATATTTGTGCCGAAAGAATAATCTAAACAGATTAAAAGGATATAATCTTATTAATACGAGTAAAGGGACATAACGGTCAATGACCGATAGTGAGATAAATATCTTACCTACAGCGAAACAATCTCAAGATGGAGTTATCCATCAATCTATTACTAATATCTAAACTATGTAGCCAATGAGTCCATTAGACTATGTAAAAGCGTTCAATGAGTTTCTGTGGAACAGTTTTCTCATGTATGCATTGTTAGGCGTAGGCATTTTCTACACTGTCTACCTTGGTTTCCCACAGCTTCGTCATCTAAATCTGGCGTTTAAGTATGCTTTTGGTCCGATATTTAAGAAGCGAAAGCCAGGTGAGACGAAAGTTAATTCTTTTCAGGCCTTGGCTACTGCCGTAGCTGCTCAGGTTGGTACAGGAAATATCGGTGGTGTGGCAACAGCCATTGCTACTGGTGGTTTAGGAGCTATCTTCTGGATGTGGGTGTCAGCCCTTTTGGGTATGAGTACCATCTTCTCCGAGGCTGTGCTTGCCCAAAAGTATAAGAAAGAATACCATGGCGAGACCGTTGGTGGCTCAGCTTACTATCTTTATTATGGTCTTGGTAGTAAGTGGCTTGCTGTTTTTTTCTCTATTGCCATTGTCCTTGCCTTAGGCTTTGTTGGCAACATGGTACAGGCCAATTCCATTTCTATCGCCTTGACCAATGCGTTCAACATCCCTTCATGGGTGATAGGTATTGTTTTAGCAGCCGTTGTGGCCGTTGTAGTCATTGGGGGACAGCGTCGTATCACTGCTCTTGCCGAGCTTTTAGTACCGTTCATGGCGATAGTCTATATCCTCGGTTCATTGATTATTATTTATATGTTTGCCGATCAGTTGCCGCATGTTCTCCGTACCATCTTTACTGATGCTTTCTCTTTGAAGTCTGCTGCAGGTGGTGCCGCAGGAACAGTGATGAAGTATGCCATCCGTTATGGTGTTGCACGTGGATTGTTCTCTAACGAGGCAGGTATGGGTTCCACTCCTCATGCTCATGCTTTAGCCGATGTCAAAGACCCATGCGAACAGGGCTTTGTGGCTATGGCAGGTGTGTTTGTAGATACCGTTCTCATCTGTACCTCAACGGCATTTGTCATCATGCTTACGGGTGTTTATAGTAACACAAGCTTAAAGTCTGTAGCTATCACACAACAAGGCTTTGAGATAGCATTTGGAGAAGGAGGTATCATCTTCCTTGCCATCAGTCTTATCTTCTTTGCTTTCACGACGATTATAGGCTGGTATATGTTTGCCGAGATGAACATCAAGTTCATGTTTGGTAAGAAGGGCGTTCGTTTCTATCGCCCCCTTGTAGTCCTCTTTGTCTTCTTGGGTTGTCTCTTTGCAGCCGACTTGGTATGGGAGTTAGCCGACTCCTTCAATGGTCTGATGGTCATCCCTAACCTTATTGGTATCATCTTCCTTGCTCCACAGGTGAAGAAGTTATACAAGAATTTCTTGGCTAACAGGAAGAAAAAGGAGGCTTAGAGAGGGGTGAGAGTAGCTTCCCCAGCTGGCCCCTCCCCCTTCCCCTCCCCCGCAGGGAAGGGGCGTGATCACCGAGATACCCCTATTGGGAGGATGTACGCTTCGTTCTATCCTCTTACTGGCTGACTTGTAGGGGTAACCTCACATATTACGCCCCTTTCCTGCGGGGGAGGGGATGGGGGAGGGGCCAATCCCTTATGGGGTCGAACAGTGCGCCAATATGCTCTGATAGATCTGTGCATTCTGTGAGAGAAAGAACTATCCTCCGTGAGAGAAAGAACTGTTCTCCGAGAGAGAAAACTATCCTCCGTGTGAGAATGAAATATCCTCTGTGCGAGAAAGAACTACCCAAGGATGCGAGCTGTGTGCCACTTTGTAAGAGAAAAAACACCCCAGCGAATTGTTTGTGTTTTATTTCATTGAGAGAGTGTATTCCTTCTCTCACCTAGTAACACTGATAACAACCAAGCACCGAGTAACACAGATAATTACCAAGATACTCCTGTGAAAAGGAGGCTCTCCCCAACCTCTCTAAGCAGGAGAAGAACTGGAAGAGAGATTGTTCGGCTGCGAGGAGAGTCAGGGCAGCTCTTAGACTTAGGCCTATTCCGTCACAGGAACCCCATGAGTGTTCTTTGTCTCGTCGATGACAAAGATACTATGAAGGCTACCAATACAATCAATCTTACCCAGCGTATTGAGCATGAACTGTTGATAACGCTTCATGTCGTGTGCATAAACCTTAATAAGAAAGTCATAGTCACCGCTGGTGTTATAACATTCAGTTATCTCATCAATATTCTGTACGACGTCCATAAACTCTTGGATGAGGTCTTGTGTGTGCTGTTTTAACCGAATGTTACATAGAACCATGATGCCATTTCCCACCTTATGAGAATTAACCACAGCCATATAGCGCTCTATGTAACCCTCACGTTCTAATCGTTTTTGTCGTTCGAAAACAGGCGAGGGTGAGAGATGAACACGGGCCGCCAGTTCCTTGACAGTTAGGTGGGAGTCACGCTGAAGAATCTTCAGTATCTTTCTGTCAATATCGTCTAATATCGTTGTGTTGTCCATTTTGTAAATTGCTGTTTTAGTAGAATAATATTCTGTATAAGACTTTAATTCTTGGCAAAGTTAGTATAATTTCCCGAATAAACAAGAATATTTTGAAGCCAAAAAAGAATTTCTCTAACTTTGCATCCACATTCATAATGATAACAAAAAGAAAGGGTAAAAGAATATGAGCAGTGTCAGAGCAAATGCACCTTATCGTGCAGACATCGTAGGAAGTTTTCTTCGTCCAGCAGAGTTGAAGGAAGCAAGACAGAAATTCGTTGAAGGGAAGATAGATGCTTCAGCGTTGAAGGCTGTTGAGGATCGCCTCATCACCGACCTTATTGCTAAGCAGAAGGCTCACGGCTTGAAGGTAATAACTGATGGAGAGTTCCGTAGAAGCTATTGGCACTTAGACTTTATGTGGGGTTTCAATGGCATAGAGGAGATAGAACTCGACCATGGTTATCAATTCCACGGAGAGGAGACAACACGTGGTTCTATTGCTTTGTCTGGTCGTATTAGTGGTGAGAATCATCCATTTGTAGAGCACTTTAAGTTCGTAAAGCAATTTGAAGAGGAGGGTGTGACAGCCCGACAAACGATACCTGCTCCAGCCCAGTTGTTTGCAGAACTGTTCAGAGGTGATAACACAAAGAATACGTTGAAGTATTATCCTGACGTTGACGTGCTTATTGAGGACATTGCGAAGGCCTACCGTCAGGTGATTGTCGACCTTTATGCTGCTGGATGTCGTAATATTCAGTTTGATGATTGCACGTGGGGTATGGTGGTCGACAAGAACTATTGGAAAGCACATGGAGGAGACAAGGAAACACTCGACGATTTGGCTAAGAAATATCTAAAGGTGAATAACTTAGCCCTTGAAGGACGACCAAAGGAAGTTGCTTTCACCACACATATCTGTCGTGGTAATTACCATTCCACTTACGCTGCCGAAGGAGCATACGACCCTGTTGCCCCTTATGTCTTTGCGCAAGAGAACGTGGATGCATTCTATTTGGAGTATGATGATGCCCGTTCAGGAGGTTTCGAGCCGTTGAAGTATATCCCAAACGGCAAGCAGGTAGTCCTCGGACTCATCACCACGAAGCGTCCAGAACTCGAAAGCCCTGCAGAGATAGTGGCCCGAATAAGTGATGCAGAACTTTACATTCCTCATAACGACCTCTGTCTTAGTCCACAATGTGGCTTTGCTTCCTGTGAGATAGGTAACAAACTCACCGAGGAAGAGCAATGGGCAAAGATAGACCTTGTGCAGGAGATTGCTGCGGAGGTGTGGGGTAAATAAGAGAAACAACCCATTTAAGTATTGGTATGAAACATTAATTCTAATACCATTCAGTAATGTTGTTTACATCATTTGTATCATAAAAGTCCATATCGAATATAAAGGCTGAGCTCCATGTGAGGGGTTCAGCCTTTATAAATTTACAGGCTCCCTGTAAAATCAGTAAAAAGTTAGGTTAGCGTTGTTAAGCAATATGTACCATGAAGTGTTGTCTTAATTCATTATTTTTAGGTATTGTCTTATTCTGACTAATGTTATACTTTTGCCAAAGAATTTATAACATATTTTTGATACCCATGGAATTAGGTAAAAGAATAAAATTTAATATGAATATGAACAAGAAAATTATGTTTGTGTTAGCTGCGCTGCTAACAACTTTTGCATCGTTAAGTGCTAAAACCGCATTGATAATCGTAGCTCATGGATCGCCTATGGAGTCATGGCGCAAACCTGTATTAGCGCTTGAACCACTTGTAAAAGAGCAAGTTGAAAAAAAGAAGCTCAAAGGTATAGATATCGTAAAGGTGGCACTTATGGAATATACCGAACCTTCCGTGGCTTCTGTAGTGAAGGCATGTGAGGCAGAAGGTGCAGACACGATCTTTGCTCTTCCTGTCTTTATGGCACCATCAAGTCATACTGAAGAAGACCTTCCAAATATTCTCGGACATAAATACAATCCTTTCGTAAGAGAAGAGTTGGCAGAGGAGAACACAGAGTTGGTACATACCAAAACACCCATCATCCTTGGTCCAACTTTCTATTATAGCTACTTGTTAGAAGAGAGTATGTTAAATCGGGTACAAAGCCTTTCTAAAGACGCACCTAATGAAGCTGTAATCTTCTTGGCTCATGGTGATCCTGAACGAGATGGCTTTTGGGCAGAAGTCCTAAAGAATGTTGATAAGTACACTAAAGAACATACAAAGATTAATTATGTTGATCATGCTCTTATCGAAATGGGACATGATTTTGCCAATGAGTTGATGCCATTATTGACAAAAGCTTCAGCAAAGAAGAAGCGAATCATAGTTCAGGGTATCTATCTGACCTCTGATGTGAAGCGTATGGCTGATCGTCATAAGATGACAGATGTACAAAAAGATCTTGTTAAGAAGACAGGAGTAGACATCGTGTATAGTGCAGATGGTATTCTTCCTGCTTGTACTCCGCTTGTGGTAGATTGGATAGTAGCCCAAACAAATAAATGGGTTGAAAGCAAACGATAAATAGTTTCGATATGAAGAACCTTTTATTATGGTGTCTTTTCACGTTTCTTGGGCTCTTTATTCCTTCTCAGGAGGTAGGAGCCCAAGAAAGTAGGGTATATGGTTATGTGACGGATGCCAGTGATGAGGCACTGATTGGTGTGACCGTTCGGATCCAAGGAACTCAGATAGCAACTATTACAGATGTTAATGGTCGTTATCAATTGAATGGCGACTTTAATAAAAGTTCAGTGTTAATCTTTACTTATATCGGGTATGCTCAGAAGAAAGTCAATTATGACGGGAGAGAGAAGATAGATGTAAAGATGCAATCGTCAGAGAATAAATTGGGCGAAGTCGTGGTGAAGGCAAAGAGTAACATCAATGCTATCGACCTTCGTGCAAAGGCAGGAATCGTTGAGTTGATAGATATGAAACGTCTCAACGAGAAACCAATGATTGACATGGGGTTGGCTCTACAAGGTATGGTACCTGGATTGAACGTTATCAATACGGGAGATATTGGAAGTAAGCCACAGATCAGAATACGAGGCAATTCTTCTTTCCGTCATGGCAACACGAGTAATGAGCCGTTGTATGTCCTCGATGGAAAGATTATCTCCGCCGAGACATTCTACAATCTTAATCCACAAGACATAGCAAGTATAAAGGTTCTGAAAGATGCAGCTGCAGGTGCTTTGTATGGTGTAAAGGCTGCTAATGGTGTGTTGGAGATAAGTTCACAGCGCGGTTATAATGGAAAGATGATCCTTACCTACGGTACTGATATGGGCCTGACGATGCGTGGTAGGCGTGGCGTAAAGCTCATGGATACGGATGAAAAATTAGAGTTAGAGCGTTTGTTACAAAATCCTGCAGCTCCAGGCTATCGCTATAGTAGAGATTACTTTGAACGTTATCATGCGTCCGACCCCAATAAAGAACAATTGATAGCAGAAGGAGAAAAGCGTTTGGAAGCTTTAAGAAATATCCATACAGACTGGTTTAAGGAACTTATCCGTAATAATTTCTATCAGAAACACAACATCAGTATAAAAGGTGGAAGTGGGACTACAACTTATTTTCTCTCTGGGAACTATACCTATCAAGGAGGGCGTATAGAAGGTAATAATAAGCAACGGTTTAGTGTTCGTATGGGTTTAGACCAGCAGTTGGGGAAGATAGGATACCTGATGATAGGTGTGTCTGGTGGCTATGCTAAGAGTAAGTCGCCTAATGGATCATCATTCGACCCCACATCTTTAGTTTATAATCTTAATCCTTACGAACAAAAGACAGGTGAACTCTATTCTTATCCGAATAGAAGTTATCGAGATCTCACACAACAATATCAGAGTGATGCCTCAGATAAGAATGCGGGTGTAGACATAAACGTGACTTTAACGCCATGGCAAGGTTTTACTTTAGCTTACGTTGCTGGTTTAGATTATCTTCAGGATGATAATCATAACTTTACGCCAGCTTCTTCATTCACTGAACAAAACACTGGCGTCCCTGATAATGCGAGAGGCATATATAGTCGAATGAAAGGAACGACAATTAACCTGTCAAGTAATCTCCGAGCAACCTATAATCATGTGTTTGCAGACGTTCATGACGTTACACTTGGTGCAAACTACGACTATTATTTGTATAATTATGATGCCGTGGGTATCACCGGATATGGAGTAGGCAATGTTGATGCCCCTTCTGCAATTAATAACTCGTTACACGGAATGCGTCAGCCTTCTGTACGAAATCCTCGTGACAAGAATGCACAGATGGGTATTGGTGTCGTGGCAGGTTATACTTATAATTCAGTCTATGATGCTTACTTCACATATAAGGCTGATGCTTCATCAATACTCCCAGCTGATAAGCGTTGGAATACGGCTTGGGCAGCAGGTTTGGGTTGGACACCAACAAATTATTCATGGTTGAAAGATAATAAGGTCCTTTCAAAATTAAATATTAAAGCATCATACGGTGTTACGGCAAATCTTAATGGTGTGACTGTTTCTAATACTGTTGGTACGTTTATGTTTGGTGAGCAGGCTTATGAGGAAAGTCGTATCTTGTCATTACTATCATTATATAATAAAGATCTGAAGGCTGAACAAAATAAGTCTACAGACTTAGGTTTAACCGTAGAATTATTTAAGCGTATTACACTTGATGTGAACTGGTATAATCGGCGTACCGAACAAGCACTCTTAGATGTACCTATCGCAACAAGTTCGGGCTATTCCTCTCTTAAACGGAACATTGGTATCTTGCAAAATCGTGGTATAGAAATAGGATTAAATGCAAAGATTATAGATGCTTTTGACTGTCGTCTTTCTGTGGGAGGAAATATAGCTTATAATGATAATAAGGTAGTAAGCCTCTATTGGACGGATAAGCTCTATCTTGACGAACAGTCAATAGTGCCTAATTATGAGGTGGGTAAATCATACGACATGATCTATGGTTTACATTCTTTAGGCATCAACCCACTCACGGGTTATCCTGTCTTCTTGACCCCAGAAGGAGTAGAAAAGCAAGGTACGGAACCACTCACAAGGAATGATTTTATTGCTTTAGGTCATCAGACACCTCCATACTCTGGTAGCTTCTACGCCAGTTTCTCTTATAAGCAATTCGATGTTGACGTGTCGTTCTACTATGTCTTTGGTGGGAAGCAACGCTTCTCTTACCAATATGTGCGTAATAGTGATAACGCAATATACAATGCTGTGTCAGGACAAACACAGAAGATGTGGTTTAAACGAGGCGATGAATATAAGGAATACTGGACCCCATTCTATACGCAGAGTATTGCCGAGGAGAATCTTGCGCTCTATCCTAACACAAGGACGATAGGAAGTAGTGATTACATAAAACTCTCGAGCGTATCACTGCGTTACCGAGTTCCATCGAAATGGTTACAGAAGACAATTCCATTCATTCGATATGCGAATCTTGGATTACAAGGTTCTAACCTCTTTACATGGACAAGATATAAGGAGTCTGATCCAGAGAGTGGCACGCTTGCTGGTACGATGCAGCCAATATTCACGTTCAATCTCAATTTGACATTCTAATGATATAGTATGTAAGTAGAGTAGTTTTACATTTAAGACGCATGGATAATACAATATGAAACAAGGTATATTAATATTCAAAAGTGTAGTTGTAGGAGCGTGTCTGACACTGTTAACGGCTTGTAGTCTTAACATTCCACCCCAAGACCAATTCTCTGATCCAGATGCAATAACGAATGTCTCAAATGCTCGATCACTGTTGGCATCGGCCTATTCGTCTTATCCTCATCAAGAATATGAGTTTTCTTTATTGGGGAACGACTTTGTTCCCACCTCTTTGTCTATAAAAGATATCAGTTCATTGAATCTCTATAATTGGAATGATAAGGAGATAAACAAGCTTGCACCAAGCCTTTGGCAAGATTATTACAATGTGATTGCACAATGTGATGGACTTCTTGAGCGTATGAATGGAGTAAAAGCAGAGAATGAAAATGAGGAGAAAGAAAAGATTGTGATAGCTGCTGAGGCTAAGACGTTGAAGGCGTTATGCTATCTACAGTTGCTAAGAATCTTTGCTCCAGCCTACGATGTTAATCCTGATGCGCCTGGGGTTATCCTAAAAAGTGAACTTGGGATTGAGGATAAACAGCGTTCTTCAATACGTGAATGTGTTGCAAAGATAAAGGAATTGCTTACTGATGCCGCCTCTGTAGAGCACAGCTCTGACCGTAATGGATGGTTGTCACAAGAAGCTACACAGTATCTATTAGCTGACTTAGCCCTCTATTCAAATGATTACCAAGGGGCTATAGATGATGGAAATAAGGTTCTTAGCAAGAGCAATGATATTTATTTCACATCAGAAGGACTTAATAGTCTGTGGTCAAAAAACACCTATTCGGGACGTATCTTTGCTTTTAATAATAACTCATCTTACTATGCTGGCATCCAATATAGTAGTCAGGAAGGTGATTATTTTATGGTCAATCCACAGTTGAGTTTTGTTGGGTCAGATCTCCGAAAAGCCTCGTTTGTTTATCCATTTATGATGAATGGCTCTAACAGAGAGCTTCTTGGAAAGTATAATCGATGCAATAAGCAAAATCAGTCAACAAGTTATATCAATACGATGCGGTATGCTGGAGCTTATTTTATTGTTGCTGAGGCATATTGCAGAAAGGGAGATACAGAGGCTGCTCGTAGATTAATCAATCATTATTGGCATTGTATAGGGGTCGCTGAAGCCCCATCGACGATTTCCAATCAAGAACTTCTAAACCTTATCTTAACTGATAAGCAACGTGAGTTTGTAGGTGAGGGCGTGAATTTCTTTGATCTTAAGCGTACACATGCTGCTGCTTTAAAAC
Organism: Prevotella sp. C561; assembly: GCF_000224595.1. Classification (NCBI taxonomy): domain Bacteria; kingdom Pseudomonadati; phylum Bacteroidota; class Bacteroidia; order Bacteroidales; family Prevotellaceae; genus Prevotella; species Prevotella sp. C561. The sequence continues at coordinate 191,450 of NZ_JH114144.1, forward strand.
GACAATCTCAGTGGGGGAATAGTACTACAACCAGTGTAGCGAGCGATGATTATCGTTGGACATTCCCTATTCCTGTGTCTGAATATCGATTTAATAAAGTGGAACAGAACCCCGGATGGCCTTCTAATTAATTTATATGGAACAAAAAATGAAGAAGTTACTCAATAGTTTATTAGTATTAATGTCATTCTTTTTAGTAGCCTGCCATGAGGAGGAAATACCCACAGAAAGTATGACAAATGATGTTGAACTTACCATTCCAAGCACTGCATTATTGTCTGAAGACGATACGACAAGTGTGTCAGTGCATGCAATGATTGCTTTTGCTCCTAAAGAAAAGGTAGAAATAAAGCTTGCGTTTATTGGCAATGATGATAATATTCTGCGTTTGGAAGATGAGAATGTGGTGTTTAATCCCGGGCAGAAGGAGGCCATTGTTCGTGTGAGATCGAATGGTAATCACGTCCTTTCAGTCCCTCGTACAGTTACGTTGCAAGTTGTCTCAGCTTCAACACCATCCGTGAAAGGATTCGGGAAAGGAGTGAAAATCACTGTTAATCCTGATGCCGACATACCTGCACTCACGCCAGCACAATTACAACTCATAGCAGATGTGAAGACAAAGTATGGTGTAGATCTTATGCGTATGATAGGAAAGATACCAGTTGAGACGACAATCACGTTTAATACAGCAGATAAGGAGACTTTCTTTAAAGGACAGGCACAGCGCACGTATAAGGGGTATAGTGTGATAACACTTGCTGATGATGCTACTGTTGATGCACCAACCTTTAAGATGGTGAGCAACCCTATGGGATTAACAACATTCCTCTATGATGTGTTAAAGCGTAAGACGGTTGAAGACGAAGAATTCTTTATGCAGACTCCTTATGGTAGAGCAGCTGTGAAGGCAGCTGATTACAAAGAAGATAAAGAGACTTTTGACGTCAGCTTGGGAGGTATAACCCTCGATATGTCTACGAAGGCTATTACGTTTACAACACAAAAAGAGAATCAATATGGTGACATGATAACGGGTCTACCGTTCATCTATCATTACTCTTTATGGGAGCGTTTGCTTCAGAAGAGAGGCTCCATTGTAGAGATTGAGGAAGACGGGAAGATCGTTGGTTATACCATTGATGATGATTTCTTTATGCAGGGTGGCTCGTTAAATCCTAATAAGTTCCTTGGTATGAGCAATATAAGCAACGATGAGTTTGGTAATAATCCAAGTGATTGGGTTGCGCCTTCTGCTACACTTGACCTTCAGAAGGGGAAGCTATCGTTCCTTTTCCCATGGGACTATGCCGATGGTAATGGCTACGAACAGGTGTCTGTAGTCTATACTTTACGTCCCTAAAAAGTTCTAATTGATTTATGAAGAAAATACGGAAAAAGTTCATTCTATCTACTTTTTGGTTATTTTTTATATTCGGTCTACTATTCTCTGGTTGCGCTTTCGCACAACCTTCATTGAGTGGTGATAGACTTATCTCGCTTCCGAGAGGAACTGTTGAAGGGAAGTTGCAGAATGGATTGCGTTATATTATCTTGCCGAACGCTTTACCACGTCATTGTGTTGAGGTACGAATGGTTATGGATGTTGGCTCTTTACAGGAGGAAGACGATCAGCGTGGAGGTGCACATTTCCTTGAGCACAGTGCTTTTATAGGTACGAAACATTTCCCTAATCGTTCGCTAATTGATTATTTTGAGGGACATGGTATGAAGTTTGGGCGTGATATTAACGCCTTTACGGGGTTCGATCGCACAATCTATTGGCTTTCTTTGCCTTATTATTCTGATCACACAGAGATACTTGATAGCACCTTCTTAGCCCTTCACGATTGGCTAAGTGAGATAGAGTTTGATGGTGCACGTGTGAAAAAAGAACGAGGAGTCATTGTCGAGGAGCTGCGAGGCTACCAACAAAATGATGATTTCTATCGTCTAAAGATGGGGCATAATCGTTATTCTGAACGTATCCCGCTTGGAACGGAACACGATATCAATAGCATTGATAGCGACCGGTTGAAGGCTTTTTATAAGCGATGGTACAACCCCTCTCATGCTACCGTACTTATTGTTGGGCAAGTCAATGTGCCTGAAGTGGTAGAGAAACTAACTCATACGCTTGGCTCTATACCTTCAAGTCGTGATGACAAGCCTATAATTAAGTTTGATATGAGCTATGCTAAGGGTGCCAGCTGGATGCATATTGTAGACAGCATACAGTCGGACAGCAAGTTAGAAGTAATTGTCCCACATACCACTTGTGTTCGTCGAACATTGCAAGATGTGGTTACGAAGCAACGTATGCGTATGTTGCTGCAATGCTTAGATGATCGTTTTACGACAGATGGAGTGAAGTGTAACGTTTCAAATGATTGGTATTTAGCTAATAAAGACCATTTCGTACTGTCTATTCGTGGTACGTCTACTATCGATTTAGAACGTCAGATTAGTGCTGTCTCAGCAGAGTGTCATCGTCTTTTACGTTTTGGTGTGTCACATGACGAACTACAGCAACTTGTTGATTCACGTCTAAACCATTTCGCATCTGACACTACTCAGAACCTATCGGCTAACATCTGTGATGATTTCGTTGATTATATCACAGCTGGAGATCGCACCCTTTGGATGCCTTGTGAGGTGGAATGGGTACGACAACAAGTTGCGATGACGACGAGTTCCCAGCTGCAACAACTCTTAGGTGATGTTCTTAAACAAATGAGACGCAGTCGTCTGTATGCTTACACATCGGTCAAAAAAGATACAAAGGAAGGCTATCTCACTGCTAAAAAAGCTGATGAAGCATGGCGAATGGGAGAGAAACAGCAAATGAAGCCCTATCATTTCCAAAGAAAAGAGCAAGTAACAGAGATGCGTGTCAAGGCTCCCATGTGTTTAGTCCAACCAGCGACTTTTATGTCGGAGAGCATTAAGAGTCAACAGCAATGGGGCGACTTAGGGATAGAAGAAGTGATATTGAAGAATGGGGTCAGGCTCATTCTCCGACCGACCATTGACGAGGACTCCGTTATCTCCCTGGCTGCAATAGGACGTGGGGGAACTGCTGACTTATCACTACCACAACAATTAAAAGTGTATGATGCTATTAGTTACGTAGATATGGGTGGTTTGTCTAAGGTTGCAAATGATAGCTTATTGTCTTATATGACTCAAGAGAGTCTTTCTATGACGGTTGGGGAAGATGCGTTCTGGCACCAGCTCTTGGCTTCCTCACCTTCCAATAAAGCTACTGAACTATTCAACTTGGTTTATCAGAAGATGTGTTTCCCAGGTATCAACCGTGAGGACTTTAAGGAGACTGTAGCTGCAGAGATTGAAGACTTAGGCAAAGATACCATACTCGACAAGATGCTTTCACATGATATCGACCGTTTAATGACAATGACCATAGATTCGTTGGTAGGCAATTCAGTTGATAATAGCAGGAGCTACCTTACTAAATCGGTCTTGGAGACATTGGATATTGACACACTTACAAACTATTATAAACGTTTGTTTGGCGATCCTTCAAGGCTTACGATAGTGATGACTGGCAATTTCTCTATGAGAGAAGTGTTGCCAAAGGCTATTGCGACGTTTGCCCAGATGCCTAAGCAAACGGTGCCTTTACCGCTGAACAATACGCCTTTCAGGGTTGGTAAAGAGATGTTTACGAAGGGTTTTGATGGTGGTAATGACCATCAAACACTTGTCAACTACGTTTTTGCTGGTAATTACTCTCCTTCACTCCGTAATTCTCTTTGCTTGAAACTGATACGTGATGTGTTGCAAGACAGGTTATTGAAGGTGTTACGTGAAAGGGAGAATCTGGTCTACTCACCTTTTGTTGACCTTTATTATAATGGTGTACCACAGCAGAAATATGAGTTTATGATTACTGTATCGATGAAGGACGGCAACCAGCAACGAGTAGAATATTTGTTGCAAGACATCATAAACCAGCTAAAGACGACACCTATCACAGCCTCAGAGCTTAATAAGATGAAGCGCTCATTCCTCGTCACGAAAGATAAGGTGCTTAACGATAAGGCACCTTCTGAATGGAAAACAGCTTTGATGTCACTTGTTAAGAATGGCGAATCATTGCACGACTTCGAACATTATGCGATGTGTCTGAACGAGATCACACCTAAGACATTACAAGAGATGATCAACGAATTGATTGTTTGGAATCAAAGATATGTAGTATATAAAACACAAAAGAAATGAAGATTATAAAGAAATTACGTTTACTTGTTTGCCTCGTTTGTATGCTTATGGCGACTCAGGCAATAGCACAAACACAATCGCAACCTGAGGCCTATCGCTTGTATGACAGTAAAGGAAAGTCAATAACATACGACCAGTTGATAAAGGCTATAGCAAAAGTTGATGTTGTCTTTGTAGGCGAGATCCACAACTGTGTGATAACCCACTGGCTGGAGCAGAAACTCCTTGAAAGTCTTTACAAGGTCCATGGAAAGAGCCTGAAGATGGGTATGGAGATGTTTGAAAGCGATAACCAACTCATCCTTGATGAATATCTTCACGGACAGATAACAGGCGATCGCTTTGAGGATGAGGCACGTCTCTGGCCGAATTACAGTACTGATTATGCGGGTTTAATCTCTTATGCACGCGAACATCATATCCCTGTCGTTGCTACGAATGTTCCTCGTCGTTATGCCACAGCAGTGAAAGAGCACGGTTTGGCCTATCTTGATTCGCTCTCTACGGAGGCGAAGTCGTACATGGCACCGCTCCCTATACGTTTTCAGACGAACGAGAGTGTTGAACAAGGATTTGCACTCATGGGTGTCATGGGTAAGAATAAGAATACCAACCCACGTCAGATTGCTGAGGCACAAGCTATCAAAGATGCTACGATGGCTTGGCGAATAGCCAAGAACCTACCATCGAAATTTATTCATTTCAATGGTAACTTCCATACAGATAACCATGATGGTATTATTCCTTATCTCTTGCAATATAAACCAGGAACAACCTATACGGTTGTGAGAGCTGTCAGACAAGAAGACATATCTCATTTAGAAGAAGACTATAAGGGTATTGCTGATTTTTATATCTGTGTACCAGAAGACATGACAACATCTTACTAATCACAAAACAGTATTGTAAAAATGCGGACGCTCCTATCGAGTGTCCGCATTCTTTTATGCGCATAGCATGGCTATGATTGAAATTCTTTTCGTATAATCATGAGTAGCCTTCTGCGTCTTATTCAACTACTACAGGACGGATAGAATCCCCACAACGGCAGTTCTCACCATTGTTATCATAGATGCCGTCATTGTCGAATGTGATTGCACGAGCATAATCTGCTGCATCTTCAAAGAGGATAGAAGAGAAATAGTAACCACCATATCCCGCATATCTCACAGCCTTGGTATCATCATAGCGTGAACCAGCACATGGAAGGAAAAGGCCTTTTGAGAGATCGTCTTGTGTTATTTCCTTTGGGAATCTGATAGTCATAGCAACCTCTCCCTCTGCTGGTTCGGTAACCAAATAGCCATAGACTTGCTTGTTGTCTTCTACCGTGACATAGCCAAACTGCCATTTACCATTCTGTGCTAATGTGCTGACCTCTGAATAACGTGGTAGGCGATAAGTTCCTTTCGTAGCCCAATAAGCGATATCCCCGAATGCTGCTTGATTGAAATCAGTTGTCTCATTTGTGAATTTCTCGTCTGTGTACATCTTACCTGCGATATCTGTCTTTGTCGTATTTCCGCACACGTCTTTCGAGTAAGTGAGGGCGTTATTACCACATACACCAAAGTTGAAATGGTCGATCTGGTCGTCAGCCTGTTCTATCTCATGCTTATAAGCTTCAGTAGAGTTTCTGTGGAGTCCATATCGTGGCTTAAAGTATTCCCATTGATTGTCTGCAATTTTCCATGTACCCTTGTCATATTGCAGATTTCCTGTAGCCCATTTCACACCAAAAAGCGTAACATATTTTGTTGAGCCCTTTGGCGTTTCTTTAGCTACAAAGGTTATGTCCTCTATGTCGTCGGCGTCGATTTCTATTGTACCACCACTTTTCTTTACCACCTTCATTTGATAGGTTTGTGCAAAGAGTGTCCCGAACGTGAAAGCAAGGAGAAGTGTAAGTATATATTTCTTCATTTTATTGTCTTTTGATTGTTATTAATTTGTTTCGTTAAGTTATTATTTATCTATTGCCATTTTGATGTTCCCATTTGGCGTACAAAGTAGGTAGATGCCTTTAGAGTAGGTTGATAGGTCGATGTCTATCTTGCCGTCAGCTGTTGCTTGACCCTTAAAGACACGTCGACCGTCTATCGTCATAATGCTAACTGTAGCCTCCGTAGGAAGACCGTAGAGGAGGACATGTCCTATGTGATACTCTACTTGTGGCTTACCTATAGGCTGTTTACTTGGAAGGGAAATGCCTGTAGGAGTACTACTGAAAAAGTATTTAAGCACGCGTCCCAGTTCCACCGTAATGGTCTTCTCTGGTGTTGTTGCTGTCATACTTCCATTTGAGAACGTGATTTGTGGTTGACTTGATAGAGCAAACTCAGCCTTTGTTCCATCACGAAGTTCTACGCAAAAGAACTTTACTGGTCCTGCTGCTCTCACACTGAGAGGTGTGAGAAGGCAGCCGAGCAGTAGAAGAAAGATTAATTTTCGGTTCATTGTTTTGTTTGATTTATTAATAAGATGTCTGTTTTGTATTACTGTGATTACTGTTGATGGACGTGTTACTTATTCTTGTGCATGGTATAGGTGACCTTTACCTGTTCATATCCGTTAGCAGCCTCAAAGTCCCAAGGGAATACAAATGTCATCGTTCCCTTTGTAAAGTCAAATTGCCCAGATGGTTCAATCCAGTCAGAAGGAGAGTTGCCAAAGGTATCATGACTGACATCACTGACTGCAAGCCATCTTTGTGGGTCAATCGAACCACCAGCTAAGAGGAACTCGTCAGTCACCTGATACCCTACCATCTTTCCGTTCTCTTTAACGTAGACAAGCGCACCTTCGTCACGTAGCTTCTTTACCCTCTCCCATGCCGAGAAATGGTAGACGAAGGGTAGGGCGGAGATCAGCTCGTCGTAGGCGTTAGAACGTTGGACGAGGAAGTCTATCTTACCCGATGATGGAACGAGCTTAATATCGTCGAGTGTCATACTAAACTGTTCTTTGGTCGCATCATAACCGATAGCTTGTACGATAGCGTTCCCGTATGGTTGTTGTAGGAAGAACTCCTGATCCTCGACGGTCTTGTGCTTCAATACGTCATAGAAAAACGAGGTGAGTCCCATCGGATTGTCAATAATCTTCAGTACGGGTGTTTCTTCGGTTGCTTTCTCGCTTAGCGTGATGATGCTATAGCCCTTAGTTGTAAGTTGCGTTTCTCCTTTGAAATAGCTTTCTTTGTCCTCTGTGTTGAATGATACGGTTGCCTCAACAGGAACCTTACCCATTAAGTTGGTGAGGTCGAACCCATATTTCTGTTTATACCCTTCGATGAGTTGCAGCTGGTGTGCACTTAGTTGCGGAACATCTGAGTCTGGGTTGACGGTTATCTTCACACCTGCGTCGGCTGCTTTTATGCGTGGGTTCGATGTGTTCCCAACACTGATGCTTAGCGTCTTAGGCATGGAAAGCAGATGTTTGGTATTTGATATAACTTTCACCGTAGCCTCTTTCTGTCCAGCTTTGAGCTGAACTACACTTCGTTCTAAACGCACGATCTCATCTTCATTACCTTTTATGTCAAGGTTGATGGTTTCGTCTTTCGTCGGTGCGAATGCTATTAGCAGGTGAAGGGTGATACCTTCTGTATCGTCTTCATTCATAAAAGCATTCCCTACCACAGAGAGTGCAACGCTATTTGTCATCTCTTCATCTGCTTTGTTTTCGGTGCTACAAGATGCTGTTAGGCATACTATGAGAAGCAACAAAACACTTGTTTTTATGACTTTCATTCTTTTCTTTGTTTTTAATTATATATTTGTTTGTTCTTATTCAAGGTTTGTCGACTACATCTCCTAATACGTGTTGTCAATCGTTATAAGGTTTCCATCAAGCGGGTTGTAGACGAGAGGCCCTCCTTTGCACTATTTTCTTGATATTTGTAAGGGGTAGCAAAAGTAAAAGAAATGGTAGGTCGTACAATACCTAATAATGATGAAATTTCTAACGCTCTGTGTTCTCTGTATGCCGAAGGCGTTCTGTGACTGAGTGGCCCCTCCCCCGACCCCTCCCCCGAAGGGAAGGGGAGTGATCACCGAGATACCCCTATGGGTTGGATGTAGGCTTCGTGTTGTCCCTTATTAGTATTGAAAATAGCAGTAACGTTCTGTGATATCTGTATGCCGAAGGCGTTCTGTGGGATCGAAACGTTGGTGGAAAAGCTCTGTTACATCTGTGTGTTCTGTGAGGGAAAGAACTACCCAAGAACCATGTAGCAGGCCAATAGGGGTAACCTCACATACTACGCCCCTCCCTGCGGGGGAGGGGTTGGGGGAGGGGCCACCTCCTCATGGGTTCGAAACAGTGCGCAAAAAGGTTCTGTTAAATCTGTGAGTTCTGTGAGAGAAAAATCTCCCCACGACTCTCAAGTGTCTTCTTTTTCTCACAGAAAAACACAGAAGAACAGAACACACAGCATTCCACAGAGACATTAAGTCAACCGATTTCACAGAACCTTACAGCCATCATTAGCAGTAACGCTCTGTGAACTCTGTATGCCGGAGGCGTTCTGTGGGCTCGAAACTGTGCGCAAAAAGGCTCTGTTAACTCTGTGAGCTCTGTGAGAGATAAACCTCCCCAGCGTGTTGTTTGTGTGTCATCTCATAGAGTGGGTGTGTTCTTTTTCTCACAGAACACACAGATGAACAGATCATACAAAGGCCCACAGAGACATTAAGTCAACCGATGACACAGAAACTTACAGCCAACATTAGCTATAACGTTCTGTGACCTCTGTATGCCGAAGGCGTTCTGTGGGCTTGAAACGTTGGTGGAAAAGTTCTGTTACACCTGTGAGTTCTGTGGGAGAAAGAACTCCCCAGCGATCCTCAAGCGTCCTTTCTCTTACAGTGGGTGCATTCTATTTCTCACAGAGTAACACAGAAGAACAGAACACACAAGGTTTCACAGAGACATTAAGTCAACCGATATCACAGAGCGTTACAGCTAATGTTAGTTGAAAGGCCTCTGTGATATCTGTATGCCGAAGGCGTTCTGTGGGATCGAAACTGTGCGCAAATGAGGTCTGTTACATCTGTGAGTTCTGTGAGAGAAAGAAATACCCTCTGTGAGAGAGAAAGATACTCTCTGTGAGAAAAAAGAATATCCTCCGTGCGAGAAAGAACTCCCCTCCATGTGAGAAAGAACTCCCCTCCATGTGAGAAAGAACTCCCTAAGAAATCGTGATGTAAAGAAATAAAAAGTCTAAAGGCATACTTAAAAACCATACCGCCCCTCCCTCAATTCAAGAACATGCTCTTCTCGATGCGAGAACATGCCCTTCAAGGCATAAGAACACGCCCTTCTTGATGCTTGATAAGGCTCTTCTTCTACCTTGTTCGTAACCGTTTGATACTGTGATAGATATAAACACGATTTCTAAACATAAACTGTCCTGGCATTTACTAAACTAAATTCGGATCTTTGTCATACTTTTTCGATACTACTAAAACGCACTAATACTTACAAGACTACGAATTTCTCGAATGTCACGAATGGTGGACAGAGAGGGAGACGGTGCAGCCGAGGGGTGAGGGGACTGATTATTTGACAAGGAGGAGGGGACTATATATGAAAGACTACGAATTTCTCGAATGTCACGAATGGTGGACAGAGATGGAGACGGTGCAGGCGAAGGGCGGAGGGGACTGATTATTTGACAAGGAGGAGGGGAGTGTATGCAGAAAAACTACGAATTTCACTAATTGCACGAATGGTGGATAGAGATGAAGGCGATGCAGCTGAAAAGAGGAGAAGGACCTTTTTTTCATCATTGAGCAGGGAATTATAACGGAAAAGGGATGATTTTTCATTAAAAAACTTAACTTTGTGGGTAATATAACTAAGCAAAGTAAAAGTTACTCTACCAATAATTATCATTGCAATGCCAGTCAATAAGAATGCCTACCTGCGCTATCAAATCTTGGATCAGTGTTTCAGTAATAAGCATCGGAGGTTTAATATAGATGATTTAGTCGACTTTGTTAGTGAGAAGTTGGGCTATAACATCAGTCTGAGACAGATACGTGAGGACATTGCCAACCTGCGTTTGAGTCCTTATCATGCACCAATCCGCGCACAGCAATACGATGGAAAGAAGTGTTATTACCATTATTCTGACCCCGACTACTCTATCTTTAATAACGAGCTGACCACAGAGGAGGTGGCTAACCTCCGTTCAACGATCGATATGCTCAGCCGTTATCGTGGCATACCAACCAATGCTTGGCTGGAAGAAGTCATCTCTAACTTGGAATATCGCTTTGGGGTTAAAGCCAACTCCGAGAATCTTATCGCCTTTGAACAGAATGATATGCTCAAAGGGTTAGAGCATCTGACAGGCATCATCGACGCTACAATCAATCATCAGACACTTGAGATAGCTTATCAATCCTACTGGGGTGAGAAGCGAAACATCGTGGTCTATCCCTATTATGTCAAACAATACAATGGTCGTTGGTTCCTCTTTGGACTGAATGATGAGAAGGGGAGGATTGAAAGCTACGCCTTAGACCGTATCGAAAGCTACGCCAGTGGCACTAAATCCTTCGTTGAGAACGTCACAACCGACTTTGCTTCTTACTTCGACAACGTCATCGGTGTGTCGGTTCCTTACGGTGATGTAGCCACCGAAGAGGTCGTCTTGCGGTTCTCGCCCCAGCGTTTCCCTTACGTTCTTTCGAAGCCCATCCACTCCTCACAGCGTGTGTTGTCTGAGCCTAACACAGTCAGTATCCATGTGAAACCCAACCGTGAACTGTCCCAACAAATCCTCTCCTTCATCCCCGATGTTGAGGTACTCTCCCCCGAATGGTTACGCAACGAGATTAGAGACAAGCTAAAAGATAATTTGCAGAAATATCTATCAATGCACGAAGACTGCACAGATAATCATTAACTTTGCAGCAGAAAAGAAATAAAAGAACAAAAAAAGAAACCCACGATATGAACAAACAACAACTTGCAAACAAGATTTGGGCAGCTGCCAATAAGATGCGTTCGAAGATAGATGCCATTGAGTATAAGGATTATATTCTTGGTTTGATATTCTATAAGTTCCTCTCTGATAACGAGGTGAACTATCTTTTGAAAGCAGGATGGCGAGAAGAAGACTTAGTAAACCTTGTTGAGGACTACGACGACGAGAACGCTAAACTCATCATAGACTACTGTAAGAACAACATAGGCTACTTCATAGCCTACGATCATCTCTTCTCAACATGGATAAAACCCGATAGCGACTTCAATATAGGCGACTTAAGTGTCTCTCTTAACTCGTTCGACCGCTTAGTAAGTCCAAACTATAAGCCTGTTTATGATGGTATCTTCAAGACGTTACAGGCTGGTTTGAGTAAGTTGGGCGACAGTACGGCAAGTCAGACACGTGCCATTAAAGAGCTTATCAAACTTATCAAAGATATCCCAACAGATGGTTCACAGGACTATGATGTCTTAGGTTACGTCTACGAGTACCTGATTAGTAATTTCGCTGCCAGTGCAGGTAAGAAGGCAGGCGAGTTCTATACACCCCACGAGGTGGCTATCCTTATGTCGGAACTTGTGGCGGAGAGTCAGAAGAATAAGTCTCAGATAGAAATCTATGACCCTACTTCTGGATCTGGTTCACTGTTGATTACAATCGGTAAGTCGGTTGGCAGACATATTGCCGATAAGAACAAAGTGAAATATTATGCGCAGGAGCTGAAGGAGAACACCTACAACCTCACCCGTATGAACCTTGTAATGCGGGGTATTCAGCCCAGCAATATCTATACACGCTGTGCCGACTCCTTAGACGAGGACTGGCCTTTACAGCAGGTAGGAAGCGAAATCAATAAGCCGCTCTATGTCGATGCCGTTGTGAGCAATCCGCCTTATTCCCAGCATTGGGACCCAACCGACCGAGAGATGGATGCCCGATTTAAGAATTACGGTGTAGCACCTAAAAGCAAAGCCGACTATGCTTTCTTGCTCCATGAGTTACACCATCTGAAGCCAGACGGCATTCTTACAATAGTTCTTCCTCATGGTGTGTTGTTCCGTGGAGGCGAAGAAGAACAGATCCGAACAAACCTTATTGAGACAAACAACATTGATGCGATTATCGGTCTACCTGCTAACATCTTCTTTGGGACGGGTATTCCTACGCTTATCATGGTCTTAAAGCAACATCGGGAGAATGACGATGTACTGGTGATAGACGCCAGCAAGTGCTTTGTGAAAGATGGAAAACAAAATAAACTGCGGGCTTGTGACATCAAGAAGATTGCTGACACCGTGCGCGACCGTGCCACGGTGAGAGGCTTTTCTCGCACTGTCAGTCGTGATGAGATACGTGAGAATGGGTACAACCTGAATATTCCTCGCTATGTAGATGGCAATGAGGAGACCGAACATTACGATATTTATGCGACAGTCTTTGGGGGTATTCCTAACGCTGAAATAGACAGTCTGCAACGCTATTGGGAGGCTTTCCCATCTCTGCGGGCTGACTTGTTTGCGCCAGAGAAGGACAAGCCTTATTCTCTTTTGCGCACGGAGGAGGTGAGGCAGACGATAGAAAACAATGTGGATGTACAGTCGTTTAATCAGCAGTTCGCCAATGCTTTTGATGGTTTTGCCGACGCTATGCACCAACGTTTGATAGACAACACGATGACTGTTCACGAACTCACTGCATTAGACGAGATAGCCACCGACATCTTTAAGCGTGTGGAGAATATAGCACTTGTGGATAAGTATGCTGCTTATCAGGCTTTAGCAGACAATTGGCAGACGATAGTCAACGACATTGAGACCCTACAGCAAGACGGAATTAACGCTGCTCGTGAGGTGGAGACAGCCTATAAGATGGTGAAGAAGGGCGATGAAGAGATAGAAGTACCAGACGGTGTAAATGGGCGCATCATTCCTTTTGAGTTTGTTCAGCGGGCAAAGTTCCAAGCAGAACTTACTGCTATTGCCAATATGCAACAGCGCATAGAGGTCATAGCGAGCGAACTCGACGACCTACACGACTCGTTTACAGAGGAAGAGACAGAGAGTTATTGCGACGCCGAGAAGGACAATGCCTTCGACAAGGCAGCCATCAAAGCCAATGCAAAGCCCAAGGCTGACGTAGAACCAGAGACGAAAGCGAAGCTCGAAAAGATAGTTGCACTCTGGAATGAGCAGACAAAGACAAACAAAGAGATAAGAACAGCGAAGCAGCAGCTTATTGATAAGACCGTAGAAGCTATCGAAAACCTCTCCGATGCAGAGGTGGCAACATTCTTACATGAGAAGTGGATTGAGCCAGTATGTAACGGAATAGAAGATACATTACGTTCGGTACTTACCACACTCGAGACGTCTGTCGTTGCTCTGAACAAGAAGTATGCAGTCAGCTATAAGCAAATCAATGACGAGTTTGCCTTAACAAACAAAGAGTTAGCAGGACTCATAGACCAACTAACAGGTGATGAGCGTGCGATAGAAGGGTTAAAGGAGTTGATAAAGGAGTAAGAGTATGAAACAAGTATTGAGTTTCTCAAATAAAGATTTGCTATACGAAGATAGAAAACTCTCCGAGGTAGCTTTAATAAATCCATCAAGCACGGTTCCTTCAGAGTTTGAATATGTAGACTTGGAATCTGTGTCTGGAACAGAAATGATACGACATAGATTAGAACATAAGGAAACAGCACCATCAAGAGCTCAACGATTAGCAAAACGAGGAGATATTTTTTATCAGACGGTTAGACCTTATCAAAAGAATAATTATTTCTTTGATATGGACGAAGATAATTATGTCTTTTCGACAGGATATGCACAAATACGTCCACAAATCAATGGTAAATATCTTTTCACTTTGCTCCAAAGTGACGCTTTCTTAGGGCAAGTTTTAGATTATTGTGCTGGCACAAGTTTCCCTGCAATTAATCCTTCTATACTTTCAAATCTATTGATAAGAGTTTGTACAAACCAACAAGAGCAAGAACTAATAGCTAAATTTTTCGTCTATTATGACAATATAATCTCCACAGCCTCTTCTCGCCTTGCTTCATTAAAGCAAGTGAAGGAAGCGAGCCTACAAGCAATGTTCCCACAGAAGGGAGAGACCGTACCTAAGATTAGGTTCAAAGGGTTTGAAGGAGAGTGGGAAGAAGTAAAACTAAAAGATATAAGCACCAAAGTAATTGAGAAAAATAGGTTAAATAACATATCTATAACATTAACGAATTCTGCTGAATATGGTATTATTAATCAGAGAGATTTCTTTGATCATGATGTGTCTAACACAGATAATGTAAGTGGATATTTCATAGTTCAACCAAATGATTTTGTTTATAACCCACGTATATCTACTTTAGCTCCAGTAGGTCCTATTAATATGAACAAGTTAGGATATGCTGGTGTTGTGTCTCCTCTTTATTATGTTTTTAGAGTGACAGGATTTAACAAAAGCTTTCTTGATATTTACTTTCATACAAACGTATGGCATAAATTCATGAAGGATAATGGTAATACAGGCGCAAGATTTGATAGATTATCAATAAGTAATGAATTGTTCTATGAGATGCCTATTTATTGTCCTCGAGATGAAAATGAGCAACAGCAGATAGCCTCTTACTTTACCTCTTTAGACAAGCAGATAGCTCTTCAGACGCAACGATTAGAGAAGCTAAGGCAGATAAAGGCTGCTTGTTTAGACAAAATGTTTGTATAACAACCTAATGACAGAATGATTATGAGTAACAACATACAAGGTTTCGTAAAGGAACTTGAATTTGAAGAAGCATTAACTAACCACCTGCTCCAGCACGGTTGGAACGAAGTAATAAAGAACCCAACCGAAGAAGAGCTTGTGCAAAACTGGGCTGATATCATCTATGATAACAACCGAGGCGTAGACCAGTTGGGTAACCATCCGCTCACAGCAAGCGAGATGCAGCAGGTTATTGACCAAGTAAACCTTTGCGATTCGCCCTACGCTATTAACAACCTTATTAATGGACAGCAGCTTTGCATCAAGCGAGACTGCCAAGAGGATCGTAATAACTATGGTAAGAATGTCTACCTAAAGATATTCGACCCCAAGGAAATCTCTGCTGGACAAAGTCGTTATCAGATAGTTCGCCAACCAAAGTTCAAGACCAAGGAGGCTATGGCTGGCGACCGACGAGGCGACCTTATGCTGCTTATCAACGGTATGCCCGTCATTCACATAGAACTAAAACGCAGCAAGGTGAACGTGAGTCAGGCTTGTTACCAGTTGAAACGTTACATGCACGAAGGCGTCTTCACGCAAGGTATCTTCTCTATGGTGCAAGTCTTTGTAGCAATGACACCAGAGGAGACACTCTACTTTGCCAACCCTGGTAAAGCAGACAACTTCCAACCACAGTACTACTTCCATTGGGAAGACTTTAACAACACGGTAGTCAACGACTGGAAGAAGGTAGCCACCGACCTACTGTCAATCCCTATGGCACACCAATTAGTAGGTTTCTACACCATTGCCGACGACAAGGACAAGACCCTGAAGGTGCTTCGTAGTTATCAATACTTCGCCGTCAGCAAGATAAGCGATGTTGTAAAGCAAACAAACTGGGACGACCATAAGCACCGAGGCGGTTATATATGGCATACAACAGGGTCGGGTAAGACGATGACATCATTTAAGTCGGCACAACTGATAGCCAACTCTGGTGATGCAGATAAGGTAGTGTTCCTACTCGACCGCATAGAACTCGCAGTGCAATCGCTTGATGAATATAGAGGATTTGCAGGAGAGACAGACTCCATACAAGACACGGAAGACACCAAAGTGCTGCTTGCCAAACTGAAAAGTACGGATAAGGACGACCGCCTCATCGTGACATCTATCCAAAAGATGAGTAACGTAAAGGAAGGAGCAGCCATCTCTAATGAACTAATAGACCTGATAGGTAAGAAACGCTTGGTGTTCATCATTGATGAGTGTCACCGTAGTGTGTTCGGTGAAATGCTCATCAGTATCAAGCATACCTTCCCACGTGCATTGCTCTTCGGCTTCACAGGAACACCTGTCTTTGAAGAGAACGCAAAGCACGAGATAATGACAGAGACGCTCTTTGGCGATATGCTTCATAAGTACACCATAGCCAATGCAATTCCAGACGGGAATGTGTTGGGCTTTGACCCATATAGGGTTAACACCTACAACGATGATGAGTTGCGTGAGTTAGTAGCGTTCAGACAGATAGACCTGAAACTGAAAGAGCGTGACCCAGAGGCAGAAGTAAAGAAGCGTACAACGGAAGAATACTTAGAACTCATAGAGAGCGACGACGAACTACGCAGTATCTATGACCGCTTTATGTCCCAACTGCAAATGCCAGCAACTTATACCGATAATGGGAAAAAGGTGCATGGCATAGAATATTACTTGCCAAAAGACTTCTATGAGAGAGACGAACACTACTTGGCTGTAGTGCAGGATATTATGAAAGGATGGGACAGACTGAGCAAGAACAGTAAGTTCCATGCTATCTTAGCAACGAAGAAGATTTCAGAAGCCATCAGCTATTACAAACTGTTCAAAGAGCATTATCCATCCATGAACGTAGTAGCCATCTTCGATAATAACATCGATAACTCTGATGGTGGGATAGCACGTGAGGATGCACTTATCGAGATGTTGAGAGATTATAATGCCAAATACGGGATGACCTTTCAGCTCTCTAACTATGCCAAATACAAGAAGGATGTGGCTAAAAGGTTGGCACATAAGAAACCCTATATCGACATAGAAGCAGACCATAGCAAACAGATAGACCTGCTGATCGTTGTGACGCAGATGTTGACAGGTTATGACTCAAAGTGGGTCAACACCTTATATGTTGATAAGGTGATGAAGTATGTGGATGTTATTCAAGCCTTCTCTCGTACCAATCGTTTGTTTGGAGAAGGGAAACCCTTTGGTATTATCAAGTGGTATAGCTACCCATACACCATGGAGCAGAATGTCAACGACGCCTTAGAGGTGTATGTAGACAGACCATTAGGGGTGTTTGTAGACAAGTTAGAGAAGAACCTCTCTAATATCAATCAGCGTTTCCTGACCATTAGAGACATCTTCTATTCTCATAATATCAAAGACTTTGAGCGACTACCTGACTCACGTGAAGACAGAAATATGTTTGCGAAATGCTTCTCGGAGATGACCCATTTGATAGAAGCAGCAAAGCTACAAGGATTCGTGTGGGAGCAGACTTTATATGAGTTCCAGCATGGTGACACGTACACAAAGGTAGAGATGGAAATAGACGAGCAGACCTATTATATCTTGTTACAGCGTTATCGTGAATTGTTTGATGGGACAACAACCAGTGAGTCAAAAGACGAATGGGAATATAAGATTGATACTTATATCACCGAAACAGGTACGGGAACTATCAATGCAGAGTATATAGACGCAAAGTTTCATAAGTTTATTAAGAACTTATATACAGAAGGACCAGGTAGTGAACTTACTAAGTCGGCCCTGGAAGAACTGTGTAAGACTTTCGCTACATTGTCGCAACAAGACCAGCATACGGCACTTATCATCTTACATGACATACAGAGTGGAGACTTACACCTCGATAAAGGGAAAACGATATACGACTATATCGCAGAGTATCAGATAAAAGAATTGCGCAAACAGATCATGACGTTAAGTGAGGCAACAGGACTTAATACAAGTCAGCTCATTAATATCATGAGTAGTGATGTCAATGAGCAGAATCTGAATGAGTTTAATCGCTTTGAGAACTTAAAACTTACGCTCGACCTACAAAAGACATGTGTTTTCTTAGCAAAGATAACAGGTGAGACGATTCCTGCCTTCATGGTCTTACCGAAAGCAGACAGTGTGTTGCGGAAATTCATACTTGACTTGGATGCAAGGAAGAAGATACTTGATGCATGGCTAAAGGATGATGTCACGCTTGAAAGTGATGAGGAACAAAAGGAAGAAGAAACTACTATAGTGCCAATAGTAGAAGAAGAACCTGAAGAGCCAGCACTGGATATTGATAAGGTAAAGGCAAGGATTGATGAAATCTTAACTAATACCTTGACAGGAGTCAGTAAGTATATGCGTCGACAGGATGAGATTATTGATAGTGTGTTCTACGTATTAGACAAGAAGTCATTGGAAAAGTTAGATGGAGTAGGACTCTTCATCATGCGTGCCTTTACCAATCTGTTTGTTAAGAAGGCTACTATCGTAGACAAGTTCGTAAGTTTCAATCTATTGGTCACTAAGTTTGAGGCATACTTGAAAAAGCTCTTCTTCTTGATGAGGAAGACAGAGGTGCGTCCTCAATATGAAGGACAAGACGTTACGTGGAAAGATGTTATCCATGCCATACGACCCTTATGGAACTTGAAATACAGTGCGAATGAGCAATACAAACAGTTCTATCATTATCTGCTGATGGTGAAGGAGTGGCGCAATAATGAGTCACATATCTCGCCTACAGCATCGGAGAAAGAAGTGGATGCTGCCATCAGTATTATCATTACGATGTATTTCTTTGCAACAGGCTCTTGTATCACCGATCTTGAGAGTGCGGGTCATGACATGGAAGCAAGAAGAGATTGTCCGCTTTATGAGTTGCCAGAGAACGACGCTGTAAGTTATAGTCGGGTTGCAGAAGATGGCCCAGATGATAAGTAGGCGTTGACGCTGAAATGATGTCTTCTTTCTGAACTGTTGCAAAGAGCGCAACAGTTCAGGAAGAAGATGATTGACAGTTGGCTGTAGGTGGACAGAAACTCCGAACAGATAGTAAGCTATAGTAAGACTAACTTGCATATTATCATATATATATGAATGGTACTAAGCAAGTGGTTACAGGAAAGTTCCTACAATTTAATTGATGTTCCATTATATATATAAAAAAGATAATAAACGTAAGCAGAAATCTTTATCTATGTAGAAAGGCTGCACTCATGTGTATTACCTTTGCACACGTAACATAAATAATAACTTTAAAGAATAGGATTATGAAAGAACTAAAATGCCCTAAATGTGGAAATATCTTCAAGGTAGATGAGGCCGACTATGCTTCTATATTGAACCAAGTTAAGACTAAGGAAATCGAAACTGAGGTGAAGAGAAGAATGACTGAGATGGACGAGCGTAACAAGGCTGAATTGGCGTTGGTTACGACGAAGACCGAGCAGACATTCCAAAGTAAGTTGTCGGAAAAGGAGAAGGAATTAGGTCAGAAGGTGGCTGAGATAGAACGACTGAAAGGTGAGAAAGAGAGTGAGTTGTCTCGACAGAAGTCGGAGATGAGTGAAGAGATAGCGAAACTCAAAGCACGGTTAGAAGGAATAGAGTCGCAGAAGACAAGTGAAATGAAGATTGCACTTGCCGAGAAGGAAAAGACGATCAGTGAGTTGAAATCGGAGATCAGCCAGAGTGGGGACAAACTGCAGTTGGCTGTGATGGATGAGCGTAACAAGGCGCAGCAGGCAGCACAAGAGAAAGAAAATAAGATTGTGATGCTGCAGAACGAGATAGAGCAGGAGAGGAGTAAGGCTCAGCTACATGAAGCAGACTTGCAGAAGCAACATGAGAGAGAGTTGCGTATGAAGCAAGAGCAGATAGACTATTACAAAGAACTAAAGTCGAAGATGTCGACAAAGATGGTTGGTGAGACGTTAGAGCAGCATTGTAGTAATGAGTTCGAACGTTATCTGCGTCCACTGATGCCTAATGCTTATTTTGAAAAAGACAATGATGCGAGTGATGGTACGAAGGGCGACTTCATCTTCCGAGATAGAGAGGATGGGACAGAATACCTATCTATCATGTTTGAAATGAAGAACGAGATGGATACTACTGCCACCAAACATAAGAACGACGACTTCTTGAAGAAGTTAGATGAGGATAGAAAGAAGAAAGGATGTGAGTATGCCGTGTTGGTCAGTTTGTTGGAGGCAGACAGTGAGCTATATAATAGTGGTATCGTGAATAAGAGTCATGTCTACCCGAAGATGTATGTTATTCGCCCACAATTCTTTGTGACTTTCATCACACTGTTGGTGCAGGCATCGAAGAACGCTTTGGAATACAAGAAGCAACTCATCTTAGCACAGAGTAAGGAGGTGGATGTAACGAACTTTGAGGCAAAGATGGAGGACTTCAAAGATAAGTTTAGTAGACATTATGAACTCTATACGAGAAAGTTTGATGATGCGATTAGGGATATAGACGCTACCATATCTAAACTACAAAAGGTGCGTGCGGAGTTGGTTAGTAGTGAAAACAACCTGCGCCTTGCTACTAAGGATACCGAGAAATTGACCATTCGTAGACTCACAACTAATAACCCAACGATGAAGGCGAAGTTTGATGAGGCTCGGAATGCACAGGCAGCAGTAGAAATTACAGACGACGAGGAATAGGCGTTGTGTCGTTACTGTAGAATCCTTATCTATTAAATACTTGAGAAAATGAAGACGTTATCCGTAAGACAGCCATGGGCCTCACTATTGGTGAGTGGGCTGAAAGACATAGAGAATAGAACGTGGGCTCCCAACTATAAGGGCCGCATCTTGATACATGCCTCATCGACGAAGGTTCCAAAGAATTTCGCTGATCGCACCATCTTTAACGTAAACAATGAAATAGAGAACAATCAAATGTTCGGTAATTTCCCTGAGTATGAAGACCTGGAATACTCAGCAATCATTGGTTATGTAACGGTAAATGGAGATAGCGACGACTCTACTTCGGTTTGGGCAGTACCAGTGGAACATCAATGGCATATAGAGGATGCTTATATCTTCGATGAACCTATTAGAGGTATTAAAGGAAAGTTGAATCTCTTTGAGACACCCGAGATTGACGAGAACAATCTACCACCAGCTCATAAGCTGGTGCGTCGTGTGCCACGTTTAGAGGGTGATTGCCTTGTTGTTCCACTGACAGAGAGCAGTTTGGACGATATCGTAGAGGATGGTCTGCTACATTTAAGTGTTACTGATGAGGTCGTTGCTTTACTGGAAAAACCAATAGAGGAGCAAACGACAGCAGAAGATATTTTTAAGGATGTTTTCACTGTACGCCTTGAATCGCCTACTCGAACAATGACCTTCGAGGTGGCAGAGATGGGTTATTGGGACTATCAATTAGAAGATGGCTCATCTTTGAAAGCAATCAATTGGAATATGGAGGAAATCAATTACTTTGATATGGTCTTCAAATTAAAGATGTAAGCTCCTGCTATAATAGAATGGATAGAGCTCACGAAAAAGAGTAGAACTCTTGTGTGAATGTTTGATATTATACGAACAAACAGTCTATGGACATCTATGTTGTCAAATAGTCATGTGACTTCTTCCACCTGTCTCAAACTTAATATTATAGTTGTGCCCTGCCTGTATTCGTTAACTTTCATCATCAGACCAGAAAGTATCACACTTTGGGAATGACTTTATTTCTACTTATAGGAGAACGGCACATTGCTTTAATATGTAGGTGAAATATACATTAATAAGTCTTTACGTTTATAGTTGTGGAATAAAGGGATGTATCAACGATAAAAATCATTTGGTGTCTATGATGGGAGGGGAATATCCTACGAGAGAATATTAAAAAATACTTAGGAATATAATATAATTCAAAAAAAAGTCATACCTTTGTCGGTAAATAATGATATAGAGTGTATTCCTTATTTTATTTAAGTATAATTAAAAGCTAATAAAACATGAAGTATGCTTTAATTACTGGTGCTTCGCGAGGGATAGGACGAGCTGTAGCGTTGTCTTTAGCTGAACAATATTCTATAATAATCAATTACCATTCTAATTCAGAATGTGCTCAAGAAGTGAAACACCTGATAGAGGAGAAGGGTGGTCATGCTGAACTACTGCCCTTTGACGTTGCTGATCCGAAGGCTATCGAAGCTGCTATTGATAGTTGGGAGGCTGCTCATCCAGATGAGTTCATCTCTGTATTGGTGAATAATGCGGGCATTCGAAGAGATAATGTCATGTTTATGATGTCGGAAGACGACTGGCATAGCGTTTTGGATACGAATATGAATGGTTTCTTCTATATCACACGTCGACTATTGAAACACATGATGCCACGTCGACATGGAGGACGAATTATCAATATGGCTTCACTGTCAGGACTGAAAGGTATGCCAGGACAGGTCAATTATAGTGCAGCAAAGGCTGCTCTAATAGGTGCAACAAAGGCGTTGGCACAGGAAGTTGCACCACGAAATATCACAGTGAATGCTGTAGCGCCTGGTTTCATACAGACTGATATGACGAAGGAGTTACCAGAGGATGAACTGAAGAGACTCATCCCTGTGGGACGCTTCGGTAAGCCAGAAGAGGTAGCTGCGGTCGTGACGTTCCTTGCTTCGGATGCTGCTGCATACGTTACAGGTGAGGTAATTAATGTGAATGGAGGGTTGTACACTTGATGAGAAGTTGTGAGATGTTAAGGAATTACAAGTGTAAAGCGAAATGTATTATTGCTGATATTAGGGGATTTCTGCTGTTGGCTTTTAATCCCTCAAACTCCTTAACTTTTATGACTCCTAATAAATAACTTATGGAAAGAAGAGTAGTAATAACAGGAATGGGAATATGGTCATGCCTTGGTACTGACCTTGAAATGGTAAAGAATTCATTATATGAAGGAAAGTCGGGCATAGGCATTCAGGCAGAACGCCTTACCTATGGCTATCGTTCAGCATTGACGGGTATTGTTGCAGAACCTGTCATCACGAAGAAGATGCTCGACCGTCATATACGAGCAGGTATGTCAGAAGAGGCGCGATATGCCTATATGTCAAGTTTGCAAGCCTTTGCTCAGGCAGGTATCACGGATGACTATCTGCGAGAGAATGAAGTAGGTTGTATCTTTGGTAATGACTCTTCAGCCCAACCTGTCATTGAAGCGTCAAAGATAATGGATGAGAAACATGATTCTGCAATGTTAGGTTATGGACTCATCTTCCAGTCGATGAACTCAACGGTGAATATGAACCTCAGTACTATCTTCCATTTGCGCGGTGTGAATTTCACTGTTAGTTCAGCTTGCGCCAGTGGTAGTCATTCTATAGGTTTAGGTTTTATGATGATTAAGCAAGGACTTCAAGATATGGTCCTTTGCGGTGGTGCACAAGAGACAAACTATTATTCAATGGCATCATTTGATGCACTTGGCGCCTTCTCCATTCGTATGGATGAACCGACAAAAGCCAGTCGTCCGTTTGATAGAGATCGTGATGGACTCATACCGAGTGGTGGAGCAGCATCATTGGTATTAGAGGATTATGAACATGCGAAGGCACGTGGAGCGAATATCCTTGCTGAAGTTGTTGGGTATGGCTTCTCAAGCAATGGCGGTGGTATTAGTCAACCATCCGATGAAGGAAGTGTTGTTGCCATGACTCGTGCGTTGAAGGCTGCAGATATGGAAGCTGATGATATAGACTATATCAATGCCCATGCTACGAGTACACACCAAGGAGATATGTATGAAGCAATTGCTTTGAACCGTATGTTTGGAGGTAAACATGCCCTCATATCATCTACCAAGAGTATGACAGGACATGAGTGTTGGATGGCTGGAGCATCAGAGGCTGTGTATAGTATCTTGATGATGCAGCATGATTTCGTAGCACCTAACATCAACTTTGAGAATCCTGATGAACATTCAGAGAAGATGAACCTTGCTACAACAACCATAGACACAGAAGTAAATACAGTTCTAAGTAATTCATTTGGCTTTGGAGGTACTAATTCCGCTCTGGTCATTAAGAAATTCAAGGACTACGCAAGTTCAACATAGAACTGCAATCCCAAGTGCTGGTGTAGCTTAATAATCTATACCTGAAAACACCGAGGGGTTTGGGGGCGAGAAGCCCCCATGAGAAGAAAATCAACAAGCAATGCATAAAAATAAGAAAGGGAGACCTCTGTCTCCCAAAGATTAATTAATTTTGCATTGCAATGTACAAACAATTAACCTCGGAGCAAAGGTACACAATTTCTGTGCTACTCCAAAATAGAACGAAACAAAAAGATATTGCCAAGGCGATAAATGTAAGTGCAAGTACAGTGTCTCGTGAAATAAGACGTAATAGCGGAGTCCGAAGACACTATAATTGGGAAACTGCCCAAGCAAATGCAGTACAAACAAGGCGCAGAAAGCCAGGCAATCGTTCAGTCGACAAGGATGTCATGGAAGAGGCGAAGCGCCTTTTATTACTGAGCAATGGTCTCCAGAACAAATATCTGGTGTATTGGCCAAGGATGG
>NZ_JH114144.1:216034-244333 GCF_000224595.1 Prevotella sp. C561
GAACTGGCACGAACTGTAATACACTTACTATCTCCTTTCAAAGACCATATCAAGTCTATTACAACTGACAATGGTACAGAATTCGCTTGTCATGAAATGATAGCCAAAAGCCTTGGTGTTACCATATATTTTGCTGACCCATACGCTTCATGGCAGAAAGGCGCTATAGAAAATGCTAACGGACTAATTAGGCAATACGTGCCAAAAAAAGAAACCTTTGAGCATATCAGCCAGCAACAAATAACTAAGTATTCAAAGAAAATTAACATGAGGCCAAGAAAGAAATTAGATTTTAAAACACCACAGGACTGCTTTTACGAACTAATTAAGTAAATTTGCACTTGCTTGTTGAATTCACGCTAATGGGTGTTGATTAATTAAAACTTAATTTATATTATTATGAGAATGTGTGTAAAGACCTTGTTGGTCCTTATCGTTGTATTTCTTTACAGTCCAATTGTAAATGCACAGAGTGATGAAACCTATGGTTGGGAGCAAGC
Source organism: Prevotella sp. C561 (assembly GCF_000224595.1). Taxonomy (NCBI): domain Bacteria; kingdom Pseudomonadati; phylum Bacteroidota; class Bacteroidia; order Bacteroidales; family Prevotellaceae; genus Prevotella; species Prevotella sp. C561. The sequence goes on from NZ_JH114144.1 coordinate 216,535, forward strand.
TCCACGTTATAGAGGATTCATCTCAGAAGGTAATGTGTTTGGGACAGGTGATGTGAAAGATAATCGTACTTTCTTTTCCACTTCCCATGGCGTACAGATTAATCCGGAATTATTTATCGGTGGAGGTGTAGCCGTAAACTACTGGTGGGACAGTGAATACTGGAGTGTTCCTCTGTTTGTAGACACACGTCTGGAGTTTCATAAAGAATTGCGTAAGAATTTCTCCCCATATATAAGTGCAAAAGTCGGTTATAGTGTTGGAGACTGTGAAGGCTTATACTTTGCGCCACAAGTAGGATGTCATTTCTATTTCGGTCATAGTAAGTTTGGAATCAGTACTGCAATTGGTTATACACTTCAGAACAGTAAGATAGATACGGGTCTCGGGACTATAAGCAGTGATGCGAATGGTATAGAATTAACAGTAGGGTTAGATATCTAAAGAGATTATTATTTGATTATTAATTTATATTTTATCGATTATGAAACGAATTGTATTGTTATTATCTTTTATTGTGTGCTGCGTGATGAGTGTGTTTGCCAAGGCAGATGTAACATTAAAGAGCGGTTCACTTTCTCCATTAAAGACCTCAAAAGCAAAAGTTTATGTTGTTTGGGACTATAGTCATGCAACATTAGAAGGTAAGGATGCGAAGGCTTTCTTGAAAGAGAAAGGCAAAGAGTGGGAGCGTGATTATCAGTCAGAACTTGAACGTGCAGAAGCAAATTTCATGGAGCGTTTCAATGATAAGACGAAGAGTGTGACGATCACGGATAAGAAGAGTGAAGCTGACTATACCATAGTTATTGAGGTGAAAGACTTCCATTATGGTAGTACTGGTGTCTCTGTCCTCATAGGCTTTGGTGCTGGTGATGCTCACATGAGTGCTCTGATGAACTTCTATGAGAAGAACACGAAGCAACCATTTGCTGTTATTGATGTTGATGGAGTTGCTGGTGCAGGCTACGGTAATGAGAAGCGCCGTATTGAAACCTATCGCGAATTGGCTGAACAAGTTGTTAAGCTAATAAAGAAGGCAAAGTAAACATAACGCTTTTTGTGATATAAGATATGAGAAAGATTATCATATTGATGTTTCTGTCAATTCTGAACCTATCTTGTATTGCAAAGGTGAAGTTAGAGAGTGGCAGTCTTTGTTGCCTGAAAGGTGAGAAGACTGTTGCTGTCTGCTTAGATTTGACAAGGATTAAATACAATAAAGATCTCCCTTTTAAGGATTTCTTATCGCTTGGAAGAAGAGTAACTGATTGGAAAGAACGCTCTCTTGACTATTTTGTTAAAGAGTTCAATGACGAATGTTATAAGCGTAATCTTAGTGTAACGACTCATTCCAGAAGCACTAAATATATCCTTGTTCTGACCCCATTGGTTGTTTATAAAGACGGAAGTATTAGTGGTAATGCTTATTTACGTGAGGTAGGTTCCACAAAGCTCGAGGCAACGATGGCGTTTAAGTCTGACGATGGCGATAATGATGACCCAATAACATTTAAGGATCCGATGGATGAATTAGGTGAATCTTTCGCTAAGTTATTTATAAGAGAAATTAAAAAGGCAAATAAATAAGGATGAATCTATTCCAATCAGAAAGTGATAGATACACTCAGGAACAGCTCTCTGCACGTGAGGCACAACGTCTTGCAGAGTATATTGCATGGGGACCAGTCATCTTTCAGGTGTCTCGCCTGATGGTGAAATGGGGTATTCTGGATGCGCTGCGTGATAGTTTAGAGGGTTTGACATTGGATGAACTGGTGAGACAAACGCAACTCTCAAAGTATGCTTTGAAGGTTTTGCTCGAGGCTTCACTGAGTGCGGGGACAGTTTTGGTGAATAAAGATACAGACCGCTACACCATATCTAAGACAGGTTGGTTCCTACTCAATGACCCTGCTACACGTGTAAATATAGACTTCAATCATGATGTCAACTATCGGGGCATGTTCTTTCTCGATGAAGCATTAAAGGAGGGGAAGCCAGCAGGACTCAAAACCCTTGGCGACTGGCCAACAATCTATGAAGGATTGTCAAAACTTGATAAGCAAGTGCAGGATAGTTGGTTTGGCTTTGACCATTTCTATAGTGACCATTCCTTTGACAAGGCGTTGGAGATTGTGTTCAGTAAACATCCTAAGCACTTGATGGATGTTGGTGGAAATACTGGACGTTTTGCTTTGCGCTGCGTTGAGTTCGATTCTGACGTCAATGTTACCATCGTTGATCTACCAGGTCAGATTGGAATGATGAAGAAGAATATTGAGGGGAGAGATGGTGCAGAACGCATCAATGGTTACTCTACAAATATCCTTGACGAAAACAATGGCCTACCACAAGGGAATTGGGACGCCATCTGGATGAGTCAGTTCCTTGACTGTTTCTCAGAAGAAGAAATCTATAGTATCCTTGTTCGGGCCGCCAAGGTGATGAAGAGGGATTCCACCTTATATATAATGGAGACCTTCTGGGACCGACAAAAGTATGAACCCGCATCACTATGCCTAACTATGACAAGTGTCTATTTCACTGTTATGGCAAATGGAAATAGCAAGATGTATCATTCTGATGATATGATCAAGCAGATTGAAAGAGCTGGATTGAAGGTTGTTGAGACCCATGATGGTATTGGACAAGGACATACAATATTGGAAGTAAAGTTGAAATAAATAATATAAATTATAACGTATAATGGAAAGAAAAGAAATTGAAGAGAAAGTAAGAAACTTCCTCATAGAGGATCTTGAGATTGATGAAGAGAACATTGCACCAGAGGCAAAGCTGAAGGATGACCTCGGTATTGATAGTCTGGACTTTGTTGATATAGTCGTTATTGTCGAGAAGAACTTCGGTTTTAAGATTAAACCAGAAGAGATGCAGGGAGTTGTTACCTTATCACAATTCTGCGACTATATAGAGAGTAAGGTTGGCTAACACAACATTTGGTAGTGGCTGGATGCATCGATTATTGATACAATCGTTGCGTTGGTTGGATGTGAGGATGGTTTATTTAGTCACATCCCTCTTCGTTATACCAGTCTGTCTGCTACTGAATACCAACCATAGTAGGACCTCATCCTATCATTTCTACCGTTATCGCTTACGCTATGGGCGTTTGCGTGCGGCATGGAGTGTTTATGTCAATCACTGTTTGTTCAGTCAAGTAGTGGTAGATCGCTTTGCTGTCTTTGCTGGTAAACATTTTCATTTGGATATCGAAGGGTATGAGAACTTTCGCCTGTTAGAGTCAGAACCGAAAGGATTCATGATCTTCAGTTCCCATATTGGCTGTTATGAGGTGGCAGGTTACTCCCTTATCTCAAAGACAAAACGCTTTAATGCGTTAGTTTTTGGGGGCGAAAAAGCCACTGTGATGGCAGGGAGACAGGAAGTTTTGGGTCATCATAATATCCGTATGATACCTGTTAAGGAGGATATGAGCCATCTTTTCCTTGTGAATGAGGCTTTGGATAACAATGAGATCATGAGCATGCCAGCCGACAGAATTATTGGTTCAGCCAAGTCTGTAACGTCTGTTTTTATGGATGCTGAGGCTCGTTTCCCTGCTGGTCCACTCTCTGTCGCTACAATGAAAGGGCAGGATGTCCTCGCAGTCAATGTCATGAAGACGTCTGCTAAGCATTATAAGGTATATGTAGCACGTCTTTCTTACGACAAACAAGCACCTCGTCGACAGCAGATGCAGCAATTAGCTGATAGTTATGTGAAGGAACTTGAACGCAGAGTGCGGCAGTATCCTTTGCAATGGTTTAATTTCTATGATTTCTGGTCACGTTAAGTTGATGATAAAGAAGATGGTAATTTTTGATGTAGAGAATCCTTCTGAAGAGGAACTTCGTGCGATAGATGTACATGTCTTACTGCCACAACAGGAGCCTTTCGTAATGATTGGAACACTGGTACATTTTGATGAGACACTTACTGTTACGGAGACTGAGGTGCAGAAAAGCAATATCTTTGTAGATGATGATTGTTTTTCAGCTTCGGGTTTGATGGAGAATATCGCCCAAACCTGTGCAGCCCGCATAGGATATGTCAATAAGTACATCCTAAAAAAGGGAATCCAATTGGGCTTTATCGGTGCAGTTCGTAACTTTGAAATCATTGATTTACCCCATGTTGGAGACGTCATAACGACTCGTGTAGAGGTAAAAGAAGAAGTGTTTGGTATGACATTGGCTGAAGCAAGCATAACATGCGGCGATAAAGTGATCGTCACATCAGAGATAAAGATAGCCGTTAAGGAGCAAGAAGGCGCTTGAAAAAGGAAGATTTTCTGTATTAAATGAAAGAATTAAAAGCATCGAAAACGTTTGCAGTTCGCTTCAGTGAGGTTGATTCCATGAATGTTGTATGGCATGGTTCTTATCCTCTTTACTTTGAAGATGCACGTGAAGCATTTGGGAAGCAGTATGGATTGGAGTACATGGGATTCTTTGATCATGGCTATTTTGCGCCATTAGTCGACCTCTCCTTCCACTACAAGAAGCCAATTAGATATGGGATGACGCCTCGTATAGATATTATCTATCGTCCAACAGAGGCTGCAAAGATAGTCTTTGACTATGAGATTCATGATGCGGAAGATGACAGTCTGATAGCAACAGGACACTCCGTACAGGTGTTTATGGACCTCAACTATCAGTTAGTGTGGGACAATCCTCCATTTTATCAGCTGTGGAAAGAACGCTGGGGACAGGTGGATAAGAATTAATAATGTACAGGAAAGGATAAGAAGAAATCATGGTTTACGTTTTAGCTGATAATATTATCTCTCCTCTGGGCGACACATCAGAGGATAATTACCAGGCTGTAAAGGCTGGTAAGTCGGCTATTCGTGCCTATGCTCCAATGACGGATGGTATCCCAGACGGTTTCATCGCATCCTTGATGTCAGCTGACTTTGAAGACTTAGTCTTTCGTTCTGCAGGCAAAGCCATTGATGACTCGGGTATTAATGTAGCCGATGACCGTTCCGTTTTCATTCTAAGTTCTACTAAAGGGTCGATAGAAAGATTAGGGGAAGAGGCCGACGAAAATCTATATTTGGGTGAGACTGCCCAACGAATTGCCACTCGGTTAGGTTTTACAACCCATCCAGTAGTGGTATGTAATGCTTGTATATCAGGTTGTGCAGCAATAATCTTGGCTTCTCGACTGTTACAGTTAGGAGTGTATGATCATGCTGTAGTCTGTGGAGCTGATAGTCCTCAACGCTTTATTATCTCTGGTTTCCAGTCACTTAATGCGATGTCTGCAGAGCCTTGTAAACCTTTTGACATAGAGCGTCAGGGTCTGAATTTAGGTGAAGCCGCAGCAACAGTGGTACTGAGCAATCGTCTTCCCTCTGGTACTTCAGCTATTGGTAGGTCTGATAATCGGGTTTGGGCGATAGGACATGGATATGTAAAAAACGACGCTTTTCATATCAGTGCACCGTCGAAGATGGCAGAAGGACTGCTTGAAGCCTTACAGCAGACGATGGAAAATGTTGAGAAAGATGATTTAGCTTTCGTCAATGCACACGGAACTGCTACGCTTTTCAATGACCAAATGGAGTCTATTGCTATTCAGCGAGCAGGCCTTTCTGATGTTCCTGTCAATGCTTTAAAGGGTTATATCGGTCATTCTTTAGGTGCAGCAGGAGTCTTTGAGACCATTCTCTGTATGAAATCTGTCGATGATCACACCATCTTAGGGACTCGTGGATATGACGAAATTGGCGTCTCTGGTAAAGTTATGCTGTCTGCAGAGCACAGTCCAACCCATAAGACAGGGTTTATCAAGATGCTTTCAGGCTTTGGCGGATGTAATGCTACTCTCTATGCGAAGTCTGTTGAAAGCTCTTCTGTATCTTTAAAAGAAAGGAGAGAGCGTATCCCTTCAGTATTCAGAAAGATGCATCATGTGCGTATCAGTCCTGAAGGAGCATGGCTTGATGGTAGATTTCTCCCTGTTGATGGTGAACCAAACGAGAAGAGTTTGCTCACAACAATCTATAAAAAGATGATAGGAGACTATCCAAAGTATTATAAAATGGATGGTCTCTGTCGGTTGGGTTTCATTGCTTCAGAGCTCTTGTTGCAGGCAGAAAAGACGGAAGGAATATCTATAAAAGAACATCAAGGGAACCGAGGAGTGGTACTTTTCAATCGCTCTTCATCTATTTCCTCTGATAAAAAATACTTAGCTTCAATTGCAGACAAGGAGAATTATTTCCCAAGTCCGTCCGTCTTTGTGTACACCTTACCGAATATTGTTACTGGTGAGATAGCCATTCGCAATGACTATCATGGTGAGACATCTTTCTATATTCTGCCTGAAAAGAATGAAGAGCAGATGCAGACATTGATACAAACGGCTTTCTTAGACCGCCAAACAACAAGCTTATTGACTGGATGGATAGATTATGAAGACCGTGAACATTATGAAGCCGATATGTATATAGCATCTATTAATAAGGCGTAATAATTAACAATAAAATAGAAAAATCATATTATATATAAAATAGACATAACAATGAACGAGTTAGTAAAAGAACTAAAGGACGAGATTATAGAGGCTTTGAACCTCGAAGAAATGACAGCTGACGATATTAATGAGAACGAGCCTCTCTTCGGTGAAGGTCTGGGATTAGACTCAATTGATGCTTTGGAGTTGATTGTTCTTTTGGAAAAGAAGTACGGTATCAAGCTGGCAGACCCTGCTGAAGGTAAGAAAATCTTCGCCAGTGTGGCTTCTATTGCCGACTATGTCAGCAAGAACCGAAAGAAATAAAGCTACTTTGTGGGTAATAATATCGAACGGATAAACCAATAAAATGAATATTGCAGTTACTGGCGAAGGCATAATCTCTGCTATTGGCTTTAACAAACAAGCGGTGTTACGGTCATTGATAGCGGGGGAGAGTGGTATTGGGAGGCTAAAGCATCTTCAATCAGTTCATCATGAATTACCTGTAGGAGAGGTTGATTTGGCGAATGAACAGATGAAAGAGATGCTTGGAATCCCTGTCTCTCGGATGATGAGCCGTACAGCCTTGATGGGTACCATTGCTGTTCGTCAGGCATTAAGGGATGCTGGAATCAGTGTCGATGACATCCTTGCACGTAAGAAAAAGGGTGAAAGTCTGCGCATAGCACTTGTCTCTGGGACAACAGTAGGTGGAATGGATATCACTGAGCTCTACTTTGATCATATTGCGGAAGAAGACAATGTATCCTTCCTTCGGCATCATGATTGTGGTAGTTGCACGAACACTATGGCTGATTACTTTGGCATCTTCACGGAAGTAACGACTTTGTCTACTGCGTGTTCTTCGGCAGCTAATGCTATTATGTTTGGTGCACGACTGCTGAAAGATCATCAAGCTGACATCGTAATAGCTGGTGGTACTGAGTCTTTATCTCGCTTTCACCTCAATGGTTTCAATTCATTGATGATTCTTGACCATGAGCGTTGTCGTCCGTTTGATGCTACAAGGGCTGGTCTGAACTTAGGTGAAGGTGCGGCTTTCGTTGTGTTAGAGTCAGAGGAGTCTGCCAATAAACGTGGTGTAAATGTCCATGCATATCTTACAGGATATGGTAATGCCTGTGACGCATATCATCAAACAGCATCGTCTGAAGATGGCGAAGGCGCTTATCTTGCTATGAAAGAGGCCTTGGACATGGCACATCTCACTCCGAAAGATATTCAATATGTTAATGCTCACGGAACAGGAACACCTAATAATGACCAAAGTGAGAGTGTTTCCTTACGTCGCATCTTCGGTGATGAGCTCCCATTGATATCCAGTACAAAGTCTTTTACTGGTCACACTACGAGTGCGTCAGGAAGTATTGAGGCTGTTATCTGTATCTTAGCGATGCAGAACCATTTTGTCCCAGCCAACTTAGGTTGGGTACATCAGATGGAAAAGGGTATTACTCCGACCTTAGGCAAACAGAGTGTCACGTTGGAAAACGTACTCTGTAATTCCTTTGGCTTTGGTGGTAATGACTCTGCTTTATTGTTTTCTGCCCATCCAACAATCACAGAAGAACCAGTTGAAACACGGAAAGATATTAAGGTCTTGTCTCGTGTTGAACTTACTTCAGAGGAACAGTTGGAAGACATCCGTAAGTATGTCAAGCCTTTAGAGGCACGTCGCATGGGCAAAATCATGAAGAGTTCGTTGCTTTCTTCTTTGGAAGCATTGTCCCAAGCAGGCGTTGAAAAACCTGATGCCATCATCACTGGAACGATGTATGGTTGTTTGGAATATAGCGAGCGACTGTTGGAACAGATGAAGGAGGAGGGTGAGACAATGCTGAAACCCACTTACTTCATGCAGAGTACACACAACACCATAGGAAGTAATATCGCCATTAAAACCCACTGTCATGGCTACAACGTTACCTATACACAGAGTACGGAATCTCTGTCGTGGGCATTGCGTGATGCAGAGATGCTACTAAAAGAAGGGAAAGCAAAGACAGTTCTTGTGGGATGTCACGATGAGAGTACTCCATTTTTTAATTCATTATTGAAGCGGGATGGGGCAGAAGAGCAGCCTTCAATCCATGCTATCGCAATGGTATTATCATGTGGCGAGTAGTTATCTTGTCCGTTATTCAGAGTTCTCTGTTGGCAGGAGGGCAGGTGTTTTTGAAGTTTGCACTTCAGAAAATGCTCCCTTTTGGCTGGACTCGTACGTTCTGGTGTAGCCTTTTATTGAATTGGCAGTTTGCTTGTAGTGGACTGTTATTTGGTTCAAGTTCCATACTTTGGATGTATATCGTTAAGCATTACCCTCTGAGTGTGGCTTATCCGATGATTAGTTTGAGTTATGTATTTGGACTTCTTGCAGCAATACTCTTTTTCCATGAGTCCGTTTCTGTGATGAAGTGGGTAGGAGTGAGCCTGATAATATTAGGCTGTTGCTTGATTGCCAAGTAGAAAAATAAGATGTAAAATGAAAAAGTTATTGTTAATTTTGGTGGTGTTCTGTATCACCACGACGACTGTTTCAGCACAAGCTGTCAGTGAAGCAAAGATAAGACAGCAGATAGAAGCTGCCGCAGCAAGTATGAAAACCATGCAATGTGATTTCGTTCAGACGAAGTTTCTCCGCATGTTGAATGATAAGATGGTGTCACGTGGTAAGATGTATTACCAGCAAAGTGATAAACTCCGTTGGGAGTACACCTCGCCTTATGCCTATGCTTTCGTACTGAATGGCTCACGTGTTCTGATCAGTAAGGGCAATCGCAATGATGTTATCAACGTCAATCAGAGTAAGTTCTTTAAGGAGATAGCACGCATAATGATGAACAGTGTTGTGGGAAAAGCCCTCAATGACAAACGTGATTTCAAAGTTAGTCTCTCTTCATCAGCAACCGAGTATGTCGCTACTCTCTATCCACAGCAGAAGCAGATGCAGCAGATGTTTCAGAAGATTATCCTTCATTTCAACCGCCAAAAGGCAATGGTTGCCAAGGTTGAACTTATAGAAAAGCGTGGCGATTGTACTGTTATTGAAATGATGAATGTAAAAGTAAATAGTCCTATTAATGCGAAAGTATTTACTGTTAATTAGTATTCTTCTGCTTTCTCTTGCCTCTCTGACGGTACAAGCACAGGATAGTCTTATTGTTCAACAGGCTCCTTTGTCGGATAGTATAGGCTGTAAAACAAGGTATGCAACTACGATTGAACTGTCAAAAGGCTATCTCAGTGGTATCACCATCATGGTACGTGAGGCAGATGTTTATCATGGTGTTTTGTTCAATGAGTTTGGTATCACGGCGTTAGAGTTCACTTATCAGCCTCAGACCAAGAAAGTTGAGTTGATAGAAGTCATTGCAATGCTTGATAAATGGTATATCCGTCGTGTGCTAAAAAATGACTTACAGTATGTTATGGAGAACCTTATGAAAGGTAATCCAATCTATAAAGATGAGAAATATCACATCATTTACAAGTTTTCAGTGATGAGTAATGATGAAAATGCCAGTATAAAGGAGGGAGAGAACGATGCAACTGAAGAATAATTTATATAAGATAATTCGCAAGGAAGAGGTAGATCGTGTTGTGAATTACACCATCGAATTAATTCCTTCTTGTGTTATCTATACTGTCCATTTCCCAGGTGAACCTATTACTCCAGGTGTATGTATCGTTCAAATGGGTAAGGAACTTGTTGAAGAACAACTCTCTGAGCAGTGTTCTACACCCTGTAAGTTGATGATTACAAAGGTGAAGAACGTGAAGTTCCTTTCTGTAATCTCACCCGATGAAACGTTACATCTCACGTATCAAGTGAAGAAATTGGTAACGTCAGAGGATGGAGCAAGTGTTGAAACACAGTTGATAGTGCTCGCAGAAGAGAAGCTTATGGCAAAGATTTCCTTAGTATTGAGGACTGTATGATGAATGAGGAACTGAAGAAACAATTACGAAATAGAGGTATCTGCGTTGTCATTCCCACCTATAACAATGACACAACGATAGAGACAGTAGTGGAGAAGAGTCTGCTCTACTGTGCCGATGTCATTGTCGTTACAGATGGGTGTACAGACCGTACTACCGACATTTTAGATGCTATTGATGGTATAACGATAGTGTCCTATCCGCAGAATCGAGGGAAAGGATACGCCTTGAAGATGGGGTTCAGAAAGGCTTTAGAGATGGGTTTCTCCTATGCTATCACTCTTGATGGGGATGGACAACACTATCCAGAGGACATTCCACTCTTCTTGAAAGCCAATCAAGAGCACCCTAAATCCTTGATTATTGGTAGCCGACAGTTGGAAGGTGTCGACCGCTCCCAGGGTAGTTCCTTTGCTAATAAGTTCTCTAACTTCTGGTTTTATGTACAGACAGGAAGGGCATTACCTGACACCCAGACAGGTTATAGGCTCTATCCTCTGCACCGTTTGTGTGGACTGTCATTGCTCACTTCACGCTATGAAGCAGAGTTGGAACTGCTTGTCTTTGCCTCTTGGCATGGTGTCAAGCTTGTCCCAATACCCGTACAGGTTTATTATCCGCCACGCAATGAGCGTGTAAGTCATTTCCGTCCAGGAAAGGATTTTGCACGTATCAGTGTTCTGAACACCGTCCTTTGTTTCTTGGCAGTGGTCTATGGACTTCCCTTACGACTGTGGCGAACACTGATGACCTTTCTTCGTACAGCTTACTCCTTACTCTTTTTTCTCTTTTTCACGCTGGTTGTCTTCACTCCTTTCGTATGGATTTATACGAAAGTCGGTAAGATGACCGAACGTCGTCGTTACCGTTTACATCAGCTTATCTATCATGCTTCACGCTTTGTGATGATTCATCATGGCATTCCCGGTACGAAATATGAATATAAGGTGGCTGAAGGTATCGATTTCAACAAGCCCCGTATCATCATTTGTAACCATCAGTCGCATCTTGATTTGATGTGTCAGCTGGTCTTCACACCGAAGATTGTCTTCCTCACCAATGCTTGGGTATGGAACAATCCCTTCTATGGTTCACTCATTCGAAACGCAGAATATCTACCTGTTAGGGAGGGATTGGATGAGATAATGCCCCATTTACGGTCATTGATAGAGCGTGGTTACAGCATAGCAGTCTATCCTGAAGGGACCAGATCTAAGGATTGTCGTATCGGAAGGTTCCATCAAGGAGCGTTCTATATGGCGCGTGAGTTCGGATTAGAGATCCTTCCGATGATCCTTTACGGACCAGGTAGGATCCTTCCAAAGACTGGTTGGCACCTCCATAAGGGTAAATTCTTCGTTGAAGTGGACAAACCACTGACACAAGAAGAGCTCTCTGCCATGGGTGATCTGAAGCAACAGGCATCCACAATGCGCAAGCGTTACAAAGAGATGTATGAAGAAATAGCTAACAGAATGGAACAATGACACAGCAGAAGAAGGTTATCATCATCGGAAGTGGTTTGGGCGGACTGTCCTGTGGGGCTATCCTTGCAAAGAATGGTTATGCCGTTACCGTACTTGAACAGGGTGTTCAGGTGGGTGGTTGTCTGCAATGTTTCTCCCGTCGTGGTGTAAAGTTCGAGACAGGAATGCACTTTATAGGCAGTGCAGCACATGGTCAGACCCTTGATAAGCTCATGCGTTACTTGGAGATAGACAAGACTGTGATGCTCTCACAGCTTGATACTCAAGGTTATGATGTCGTGGCATTGGGTGGAAAAAAGTATGCTTTTGCCAATGGTAGGGAGGCTTTTCTCAAGCAGATGACCGAGTATTTCCCTTCCCAGCATGACAATCTCGTTCGTTATTACGACCTTATTGAGGAGATTGCCAATGCCTCTTCACTTCATTCTCTTAAGTATGCAGACTCTGATTCGCCATTGAATATGGAGTATCAGCTGCGTTCTATCAATGCTGTCATAGATGAAGTAATCACCGATCCCTTGTTGGCTAAGGTCCTTGTGGGCAATCTTCCGCTCTATGCAGCAGAGAAAGACAAGACGCCTTTTGCCACACATGCCTTCATAATGGACTTCTATAACCAGAGTGCTTTCCGTGTTAAAGGGGGTAGTGACAGCATTGCTACAGCCTTAATGGATACCATCAACCGTTATGGAGGTGAGGTCCTGACCCGTAAGAAGGTGACCCGTATCATCTGTGATGACACACATGCCGTTGGAGTAGAGGTGAATGGAAAAGAGACTTTGCCCTGTGATATCATCATATCAGATGCCCATCCGATGCGTACGTTGGAACTGTTAGACACGAAACTGATTCGCCCTGCCTTCCGCAAGCGTATTAATCATATCCCACAAACCGTGGGTGGATTTTCTGTTTATCTACATTTCAAGGAGAAGACAGTCCCTTATCTCAACTATAATTACTACGGTTATCAAGGCGATACACCGTGGGATTGTGAACGGTATTCGCCTGAAAGCTGGCCAAAAGGCTTCCTCTACATGCATTTCTGTCCAGAAGGCGACACGCAATATGCCTCTACGGGCGTCATCCTTTCTTATATGCAGATGGCTGATGTGGAGCAATGGAAGGGCACAAAGGTTGGGAGGAGAGGACAAGACTATGAGGATTTCAAACGCGAAAAGGCTGAACGACTCATTGATGTATTGGAAGAACACTTCCCCAACATACGTTCCCAGATACAGAATTACTATACTTCCACACCGCTGACCTATCTTGATTACACTGGAACGGAGGGTGGATCAATGTATGGCAATGCTAAGGATATCAGTTTGGGCAGTGCTTGTCGGGTACCGCAACGTACGAAGGTCCCAAATCTTTACCTCACTGGTCAGAACATAAATTCCCATGGAATGTTAGGCGTTTTGGTGGGAACGATTGTCACTTGTAGTGAGTTGTTGACGGCAAAGACCATCTATGAACAGATAAAGGAGGCTAACGAATGAAGACAACTGTGATAATTGGTGGAGGACTGGGTGGACTCTTTGCAGGGGCTATCCTCTCTCGTGAGGGCTTTAAGGTCACTGTTTTGGAGAAGAACGACACTGCTGGCGGTGGACTTCAGAACTTCCGACGCTTTGGAATGAAGTTCGATACGGGTATGCATGTCATCGGTGGGATGCGTCCTGGAGGTAATATCTATCGTATCTGTGAGTATCTCGGCATTGCAGACAAGGTGCAGTTGCGTGACGTTGACGATGATTGTACGGACAGTCTCTACTTTGCTGAAGACCAGACGACCTATCATATAAAGAAAGGTAAGGAGGGATTTGTCAGTTCTCTGGCTGAACATTTCCCTGAAGAACGGACAAATCTTGAAGCATACGTGGATGCTGTATATCGTCTGACGGATGAAACCGACCTCTTTTATCTGCGTCCTTCCAATGATGTCTTCCCTGTTCATTCGGAGGAATTCAACCTTGCTGCTGATGCTTTCATAGCGAAATACATCCAGAACCCTAAGCTTCGCAATGTCGTTGCATACATGAATCCACTCTATGGGGGCATGGCTGACGCAACACCTGCCTATGTTCATGCTATTGTGAGTGTGCTTTACATGCAGGGAGCGAGCCGCTTTGTGGGTGGGAGCGACCGCTTTGCACAGCTGTTAGTGTCTGTTATTGAGTCGGAAGGAGGCGAGGTCAGATGCAACGAGGGTGCAGAATGGGTGGAAGTAAACGACCGTCACGTTGATTATGTACGGTCTACGAAGGGGCACGAGTATCGTGCTGACCATTATATCTCAGCCATCCACCCCTGTACTTTACTCCCTTTGCTGTCTGAAAAGGCGTTCCCCAAAGCTTATCGGACCAGGCTTAATGACATCCCGAATGCCTATTCAGCCTTCTCGGTATATGTGAAATTCAAGCCAGAGACGTTCCCTTACATCAATCATTCAGAGTATTATATGACCCGATATGATGAGGTGTGGCACTTCGGAGAGCAGCATGATACATGGCCGTTGGGTTTTCTTTTCATGACACCACCTGAAGACAACCAAGGGAAATATGCTGATAAGGCGATTATTACGGCACCAATGATATTTGATGAGGTGGAGAAATGGGCGCAGACCACCGTCGGCAGAAGAGGAAAAGACTATGAGTTGTGGAAGAAAGAGCAAGCACAGAAACTCCTCGAACGCATAGAAGAGATTCATCCGGGCTTCAATGCTTGTGTGGATAAGGTCAATACGGCATCCCCACTCACCATTCGTGACTATTACGGAGCCAAGGAAGGGACGATGTGTGGCTTCAGTAAGGACTATAAGAACACTGTTCTGTCACAGTTACCAGTGGTGACAAAGGTTGATAACCTGCTGCTCACGGGACAGTATAACAACCTTCCTGGCTTCTGTGGTGTGCCCCTTACGGCAATAAATACCGTTGAGGCGATATTGGGGAGGAACTATGTGATAGGAAGACTCAACTCCATTCACGAACAGCTTTAGTTCAACTACAACCAGATTTACCTACAACCTTTCTCCAAAAGGGTAGGGAAGTGGACACTTGGAATACGCCAAATAGTTGGAGGATATTATGCTACATCGGTTGTATGTGGGAGGAGATAAAAAGGATATGACGGCTAAGTGGATTGGATGAGATACATCAAGTCGGTTGGATATTAGTGTCGATTAAGTTGGAGAAGATTAACCAATAACTTGTCAACTCATCTACCTATCAACTCGTCAACTCCACAAAACAAAGTTAGAAATGAAGAAGTATTATATGCTTATCGTAGTGGCATTGTTCTTTTCTCTCTGCACTTTTGCACAGAAGGAGAAGCCACAGCGGATTAATATATGGCAAGGAACGGCGGTTGGAAAGACTGTTATGATGACGCCATACTTGGCAAAAGACAAGGGAAATGTTGCCGTTATTGTTTGTCCGGGTGGTAGTTATCTGTGGCATGACATGGGGGCTGAGGGTAAGGATGTGGGCGAGTGGCTGCAACACAATGGTATCTCGGCTTTCGTTCTGCACTATCGGACGGCAGGCGTAGGGGCTTTCATGACTCCTTATCGGTATGTCTTCCGTGGCAATCGATACCCTGATGCACTCAATGACCTGCAACGTGCAATGCAATATGTCAAGGCACATGCCGAGGAAATGGGCATTGATGCCTCGCATGTGGCAGCTATGGGCTTTTCAGCGGGTGGTCATCTGGTGATGTCGGCAGCTGAGTTGTTACCCCGAGAGCAGCGCCCGTGGTTCGTTGTTCCCGTCTATCCCGTCGTCACAATGGTTGAACCTTGTGTCCATAAGCGTTCCCGTCGTGCCCTATTAGGCGACAGTCGGTTGCGCAATAAGCAGTTGCGCGATTCACTATCCTTGGAGCGTCATGTGCCGAAAGACTGTCCGCCAGTGTTCTTAGTCAACTGTAAAGATGACCCCATCGTGCACTATCACAATTCAGAACTGCTCGATTCGGCACTCACCCGACAGCATGTGCCCCATCGTTACATACAATATAAGACGGGTGGACACGGCTTTGGAGCTTCCAACCATAAGGGAACGGCAGAGTGCCGACAGTGGAAAGAGGTGTTCATGACGTGGTTTCGCAGACTGGAGAAGCGTCGTTGACAGGGTCAGCTGCCGTAATACAAGAAATTACAAAGCCTTTGTAATAAGATTACAGACGCCTTGTAGAAGTATTATAAGCGGCTTGTATTTTCCGGAAAGACCGAGAATGCATTGCAAAAGACGTGATAAGGACATCTACAAAGGCGCAGAACAGATAGTTCCATACGTATGGGACACATAAGAGAGACAACCTTTTAAAGAACAATTAAAGATATATACAACAATGGAGAAGACACAGTTTGATGACATCCGACCGTACAATGCAGAGGAGATTCCGGCTGCTATGGTACGCATAGCCAATAGTTCTTCCTTCCCACTCCTTGCCTCTTACGTCTATCCGGACGAACCTTTAGAGGCTGTTCGCAAGCGTATTGCAGGCTACAAGACCGTGCGTGATTTCCAAACGGAGACGATGCGCATTGTCAATGAGCGGGTTATAGAGCACAGTATTAAGGAGTTCACGTGTTCGGGAATTGACAAACTGAGCAGGGAGAGGCACTATCTCTTCGTGTCTAACCATCGTGACATCATGTTAGACTCCAGTTTGCTGCAGTATTACTTTGTTACGCAGGACTTTGAAACAACTGAAATAACCTTCGGAGCCAACCTGATGATTAATCAATTAGTGATAGATATCGGTAAATGTAACAAGATGTTCAAGGTAGAACGGCCTGGAAACAACATCAAAGATTTCTATCGTAGCTCCCGACATCTGTCTGATTACATTCGTTATGTCATCACTGAGAAAGGCGAATCGGCATGGATTGCCCAGCGAAACGGTAGGACGAAGGATGGTAACGACGTCACTGACCAGGGTATTATCAAAATGTTCTGCATGTCATGTGCCGAAGATAAGATCAAAGCCATCGATGATTTGCACATCGTGCCTATTGCTGTGTCTTACGAGTGGGAGCCTTGTGACGTGCTTAAGACGCTCGAACTCTATGAATCACAGTTCTCTAAATATACCAAAAAGCCTGGGGAAGACCTCAATAGTATCCTCACGGGCATCGTACAAGAGAAGGGACGCGTGCACTTTGAACTATGTGAACCCCTCTCTTATGCTGAACTTTCAAAGTTTGATGGACTGACAAATAACGATTATCATAAGCAGGTGGCACGCCTGATAGACCGTCGTATCCGTGCTGCTTATAGGCTTTATCCAAACAATTACATAGCCTATGACCTGCGATACGGTACAACAAAGTACAAACACTGCTACACCGTGGCAGAGAAAGAAGCGTTCCTTAAACGCCTGCAGACGCTGGAACAGTATGACACCTGCGACGTTGACAAGCTCAAAGACATATTCCTGGGGATTTATTCGAACCCGGTAAACAATAAATAAGGATGACAGAAACAATACTGAAGCTATATGATTATCTGCGACAACACCGCCTTGTGGGGCTGGTTTCGTTCGTCGTTGTTACGCTGTTGCTGACTGTTTCAGTGCTACGGTTGGGTTATAAGGAGGATATTGCCGACTTTCTACCCGTGGATAGCAACCATCATAATGCGCTGAAGGTGTATCAGGACATATCAGGAGCAAATAAAATCTTTGCCGTTTTCCAGTATCGGGACACGACAAAGAGGGATGCTGACGCTATGGTGACGGCTGTTGATGCCTTTGTTGATGAGGTTCAACGGGCTGATACGGCGCATATCGTGCAGAACATGACGTCACAAGTGGACTTGGAGAAGATGACTTCCGTGACGAACTTCGTCTATCAGAACATCCCATACTTCCTTACTGAGCATGATTATGCCCGTATGGACAGTGCTCTTCGTAGTCCCGGATACGTTGAAAAGCAGCTTCAGCAAGACAAGCAGATGCTGATGTTCCCTGCTGGTGACATCCTTTCGGACAACATACAACGTGACCCACTGAACCTCTTTACGCCTGTTGTGCAGAAACTTCAGCGTTCGGACACGGGCTTGAAGTATGAACTTTATGACGGACACATCTTCTCTCCAGATATGCAACGTGCCATTGTGATGATTGATTCACCCTATGGTGCAAGCGAAACGGAGAACAATACGCAGCTGATTAACATGCTGCAGGGATGTGGAAAACGGGCACTGGCACACGCAAAGAACCTTGATGTACACATTATTGGCGGTCCGGTGATAGCCGTTGGGAATGCTTCCCAGATCAAATCAGACAGTATCCTCTCGGTAATCATTGCCGTAACGCTTATTATGGCACTGTTGTTGTTCACGTTACGCAGTGTCCGAAACATTTCACTCATCGTTCTTTCCATTGCTTGGGGATGGCTCTTCGCCATGGGAGGGTTGGCTTTGTTTCATGACAGTGTGTCTATAATCGTCATCGGAATCAGCTCTGTTATACTCGGTATAGCCGTCAATTATCCGCTACACTTCATTGCTCACCTCAGTCATACACCTGATAAGAAACGCGCATTGCGTGAGATTGTCATGCCGTTGTTGGTGGGTAACGTCACAACTGTTGGTGCTTTCCTTGCCCTTGTACCGTTACAGTCGGTGGCATTAAGGGACTTAGGACTCTTCAGCTCCTTCCTTTTGGTTGGTACAATCGTCTTTGTTCTGGTTTATCTGCCGCATATCACGAAGGAAACAAAGGAGGTTAAGCACACTTTCCTCGACCGTTTGAGTGATATCTCATTGGAGAATAAGCCCGTATTCGTGGCTATTGTCATCGTTCTGACGCTGGTTTTCGGCTATTTCAGCTTCCAAACACGGTTTGATGCAAACATGTCTAACATCAATTACATGACCGATGAGCAGAAAGAAGACATGGCTTACTTTCAGAAAATGATGACAGTGAACGGCGGATATCAGAAGGTTTACGCCGTAACAAGTGACTCCACGATGGACGGAGCATTGGAGAAGAGCCAGCGTTTGCAGCCCTCTTTGGACCGATTGGTACGTGAAAAGGCGGTGCATGACTATTCTTCTTGTAGTCAGTTTGTCGTGTCGAAGGCTGAACAGAAGCGCCGTTTGGCGCTGTGGGAGAGCTTTATTGAACGCCACAAGACCGAGCTTACGACGGCACTTCGTACTGCCATGCAGGCGGAAGGCTTTGCTCCTGACAGCTTCAACGACTACTATTCACTGCTTAGCAAGCGTTATCAGCCACAGCAACCAGCTTATTTCGCTCCGCTGACAACGACCCTTTTCGCTGGAAACATCAGTATTGACAAGGCGGAAGGACGGTATAACATCGTCAATGTGCTCTCTGTTAAGGACAAAGATATGCCACAAGTGAAGGCGAAACTGGCTGATAAGGACTGTTTTAGCTTTGATATTATGAGCATGAACAGTGCCATTGCTAATCATCTTTCTAATGATTTCAATTACATTGGCTTTGCTTGTGGACTGATAGTGTTCCTCTTCTTGTGGCTTTCCTTTGGTAATCTGGAGCTGGCTTTACTCTCTTTCGTGCCTATGGCAGTGAGCTGGTTGTGGATATTAGGTATCATGTCACTGTGCGGAATGCAGTTTAATATTGTCAATATCATCCTTGCCACGTTCATATTTGGGCAGGGTGACGACTATACTATCTTCATGACTGAAGGGTCAATGTACGAGTATGCGTATCGAAGAAAGATGCTTGCATCGTATAAACACTCGATAATTATCTCAGCATTGATAATGTTTATCGGTATTGGAACGCTCATCATAGCACGTCATCCAGCACTCCATTCACTGGCAGAGGTGACCATTGCGGGTATGTTCTCCGTTGTTTTGATGGCCTATATCTTCCCTCCACTGATCTTCAACGTCCTTGTTAAGACACGTGGAGCATACAGACGCCGACCGCTAAGACTGAAGAATCTTGCCGTGATGGGCTATTGTGCCGCCGTCTTCTTTAGTCAGTTGATAACGGTTTACGTGTTGGGATTCATCCTCTTTGGGCTTTTGCCGCAGTCGGAGAAGCGTCGACTATGGTTCAGAAGATACCAACAGCGGCTGTTCTTGTTCGACTTACGTCATATTCCAGGCGTCAGATTCCGTGTTGAAGGGATAACAAAGGAGACCTTCGGTACGGCTTCCATCATCGTTTGTAACCATCAGTCCATGCTCGATTCGGCTGTCTTCATGGCGTTAAGTCCGAAGACTATCCTCGTCTCTAATAGTAAGGTGAGTCGTAATAGGGTCATCCGAAAGATCTATCAGTGGAACGGTTTCATTACGTTAGACGATAAAAGCGCTATCAATGATGAACTTGTAAGAGACTACATAGCCCACGGTTACAGTTTGGTGGTGTTCCCTGAGGGTAAACGTAACGACCGTTCAACCATTAGTAGGTTCCATAAAGGGGCATTCCTATTCGCAGAACGTTATGGACTTGACATCCAACCGTTCATCATTCATGGGCTTAACGTGGTTCTACCACGCAATAGTTTCCAGGTTTTCACGGGCTCTATCATGGTAAAAGGCTATGAACGGGTGCGTCAGGATGGGCATACCACTTACTCAGAGATGACCTCCCGTGTGCATGCTTTCTATAAAAAGGAGTATGAGCGACTGGCACGTGAGATTGAAACGGCAACCTATTTCGCCCCACTTGTTGAGGATCGGTATTGCTATAAGGGTGTGGAAATCTATCGTTCAGTGCATAAGAACATCAAACGGAACGACTGTTTCACACGTTGGATAGACACTTCTGAGAGCTCTTCTGCTGTCTTGATAAAGAACAACGATAATGGTGAGTTTGCGCTTCTCTATGCTTTGGTGCATCCATCAGTGCTTGTCACGGTGCTGGAAGAGGATGAAAGCAAACGTGCTCTGCTCACTTATTGTGCCAAGGGGATAGCCGATAACCTTCAGGTTACAGACCATGTGGACATGAAAGAGGCAGAGGAAGCAGGAATAAAGATTATAAGTTTATGATAAAACGCAGGTGATATGAAACAGATTTTATGTACATTCATCCTTTCATTTGCCGCCCTTGTGACGTCAGCACAGACGGTTTCAAACAAGAAGATGCCGTTCGTGGACGCCGACAGGACAGTCACTTTCCGTTACGTTAACAAACAAGTGAAGCACGTAACGATAGAAGGTTCGTTCCCAAAGTCTATGTCTATGGCGGGGAAAGACGGTGCATGGGTTTATCGGACAGCACCTCTCCCGTCGGAGATGTACACCTATCGTTTTGCAATAGGTGGTAAGAAGAAGGTTACAGACCCACTGAACCCGAACGTGGTATGCGATATTGACGACTCGTTGAGTTACTTTGTTGTGGGTGGATACCCTGGTTCTTTCTACATGGATAATAATGTTTCGCATGGTACGGTGCAGCAGTTGTGGTATCATTCGGAGTTCGACAAGAATATGAAACAGCGCCGACTGTCGGTGTATCTGCCTGCTGAATACAAGCAGAACCCACAGAAACGTTATCCGGTTCTGTATCTTCTGCATGGTACAGGAGGTGATGAACTGGCATGGTTGGGCATGGGTAGACTGGCACAAATCATGGATAACATGATTGCTCAACACAAGACAGTGCCGATGATTGTCGTCATGCCGAACGGAATAGCCGAACAGGACGCTGCTCCAGGGCACAGTCCTTACATGAAAACAAAGGCTTTGCACGTGAATGTCTCCTCATGGTTGGGACGTACAGAACGGGCTTTCCCAGTGGAGGTGATGCCCTTTATTGAACACCAGTTCCGAACTTTGAACGACAAGAAGCACCGAGCAATAGCCGGACTGTCAATGGGCGGATTACACACAATAGCTATTACGGCGAACAATCCCGACCTTTTCGATTACGTTGGACTCTTCTCTCCGCAGTCTGTGAGCTTCCTTACCGATGGAAACATCAAGTCGTTGAATAAAGTCACACGTGGATTGGATAAGTTTATGGCTAAGATGCCGTCGCTGTGGCAGCAGGGATACGACGAAAAACGGCCTCTTCTGACGGATGTTGACATGTATAAGGACCTCGACAAGAAGCTGCAACGGGAGTTTCAGAACCCTCCTGCACTTTATTATATAGCTATTGGTAAGAGTGACCCGTTGAAGCCCTTTGTTGATAAATACCGTTCA
This sequence comes from Prevotella sp. C561, assembly GCF_000224595.1. Classification (NCBI taxonomy): domain Bacteria; kingdom Pseudomonadati; phylum Bacteroidota; class Bacteroidia; order Bacteroidales; family Prevotellaceae; genus Prevotella; species Prevotella sp. C561. The sequence continues at coordinate 238,638 of NZ_JH114144.1, forward strand.
AGACTCTCGAGAATGGGCTGTATCTATATGTATAATGAGACTTCTGGCGGGCATACATGGGAGAACTGGCGCCGTTACTTACTAAACTTTCTCCCTCGATTATTCACGAATAAATAAGTAAAAGATATGAAAGAAGAGATTCGTAAGAGATTAGAAGAGGTGTTGCCAATCGTAGATTTCGATTCAGATTTCCTTTTTCAAGAACTTGATTCGCTTGGAATTACGACGATTCTGATGACACTTTCGGATATGTATGGTATTGAATTAGACCGTAAAGACGTGACACCAAAGAACTTCAAGTCGCTTGATAGTCTGGTGGAACTTGTAAAAACAAAACTCAGCGAGAATGCAAATTGAGGATAAACTACGGCAGTACGCTGAACAGCAACCCCATAAGACGGCACTTATCTGTGGTGATGTGGCCTACACCTATGGGCAACTGTGGCAGGATGTGACGGCGAAAGTGGATGCTATGGGGGATGTGAAGGGACGATTGGTGCCCCTCATTGCTACGTCAACAGCCGACTTTCTCATTACATATTTTGCTGTTCATGTGGCTGGAGCAGTGGCAGTTCCGTTGCATAAGGACCTTCCGAAGAGTAAGCTGGACGAATATTCAGCACGTCTTTCACAGGGTTCTGCACCTGAAGGGGTGGCTGATATCCTTTTTACTACGGGTACTACGGGCAATGCCAAGGCGGTGATGATTAGTCATCAAACGATATGGGCGAACGCTGAAAACCTTGTTTTTTCACAGGGATTTAGCTCTGATGTGACGTTTATCATCAATGGTCCGCTAAATCATATCGGTAGTTTGTCGAAGGTTTACCCAACGATTTATGTCGGAGGGACCATCCATATCATCGACGGAATGAAGGATATCAAAGCTTTCTTCGATGTTATAGACCGTACGGAGGGGAAGATTGCAACGTTTCTTGTACCTGCTGCCATCCGAATGCTTATTACGCTGTGGGCTAAGGAGCTGAAGAAGGTTGCTCAGAAGGTGGACTTCGTTGAGACGGGAGCGGCTCCAATGGCTGCCTCGGATATGCGAAAATTCTGTGAGTTGCTACCTATGAGTAGACTGTTTAATACTTATGCTTCGACGGAAACGGGTATTATCGCTACGTATAACTTCAACGATGGCGAGTGTCTTGCTGGTTGTGTGGGACGGGCTATGCGCCATGCTCAGTTCTTCATTACGCCTGATGGGCACGTTGCCTGCAAGGGATTGACGCTGATGACGGGCTATTGGGAGGACGAAGAGGCTACGCTGCGTGTGTTGCAAGACGGTGTTGTGACGACAGCCGACTTGGGTTTCGTTGATGATGAAGGGCGTTTGCGCCTGCAGGGTAGGGGCGATGACACCATCAACGTGGGTGGATATAAGGTGGCGCCGTCTGAAGTGGAGGACGCTGCGTTGGCTTTTCATGGCGTGAAAGACTGTATCTGCGTTCCTGCTGAGCACCCTGTGATGGGTACAGTGGTGAAGTTGATAGTCGTACCGCACACCGATTACGATAAGAAACAGTTGATTCTGTTCCTTAAAGAGAGACTCGAAGCCTATAAAGTGCCACTCCTCTATGAAGAGTCTACTGCTATCCGTCGTACATTCAATGGCAAAATTGATCGTAAGTCATACGTTATTACATCAAGAAATACTTGATGCTTTCTGGCATTTCAGTCTTTTTCATTGCCACAATGTTAGCAAAACTGTATTATGAAATCTTGTGTCTGTAAGTTCTTCTCTTGTTCTCTTCGTGTAAAAAAACAGTATCTTAGTGTTCATCTGTTAGAGCGTGTGGAAGCTAATAGGTCTTTTGATCTGTGATGAAAAACTACAACAAAAGAATACAAGTTTGTTCTTATATCAAGAAGGTAGAAACTGCAGGAATTGATTTCATAACTATTTATAAATCAGATGTTTGTATTCATGAAGAGAAAAGGGCCTTGTCAAGACCCAAGAAGGGCGTCTTCAAGCCTCAAGAAGGGCATATTCTTGGATGCAGAAGGACGTCTTCTTAAAGCTTAATGGGCATGTGTTAGTTGTAAGCAAGACGAAAATAGTTTACATATTGATTATTCATGGGTTATAGAGGGACTGTCCTTTAAATGTGCAGATAATTTTCATGAAGTCTATATAAATAAGCTGATGTTATGTGTCTTTACGCAAGTTCAACATAGAACTGCAATCTCAAGTGCTGATGTAGCTTAATGAACTATACCTGAAAACACAGAGGGGCTTGGGGGCGAGCAGCCCCTGTGAGTGGAAAAACAATGAGCAATGCATAAAAAAAGGAGACCTCTGTCTCCCAAAGATTAATTAATTTTGCATTGCAATGTACAAACAATTAACCTCGGAGCAAAGGTACACAATTTCTGTGCTACTCCAAAATAGAACGAGACAAAAAGATATTACCGAGGCAATAAATGTAAGTACAAGTACAGTGCCTCGCGAGATAAGACGTAATAGTGGAGTCAGAAGACACTATAATTGGGAAACTGCTCAAGCAAATGCAGTACAAACAAGGCGCAGAAAGCCAGGCAATCGTTCAGTCGACAAGGATGTCATGGAAGAAGCGAAACGCCTTCTTGTTACCGAGCAATGGTCTCCAGAACAAATATCTGGTGTATTGGCTAAGGACGGCAAATATATTATGTTGTTTATGAGAAAACTTAAAAAGGGGAAAATGCCAAAGAACTGGCACGGACTGTAATACACTTACTATCTCCATTCAAAGAGCATGTTAAGTCTATTACAACTGACAATGTTACAGAATTCGCTTGTCATGAAATGATAGCCAAAAGCCTTGGTGCTACCATCTATTTTGCTGACCCATACGCTTCGTGGCAGAAAGGGGCTATAGAAAATGCTAACGGACTGATTAGGTAATACGTACCCAAAACAGATACGTTTGAACATGTCAGCCATCAACAAGTCACAATGTATTCTAAGAAAATAAACATGAGACCAAGAAAGAAATTAGAATTTAAACACCACATGAGTGCTTTTACGAACTAATTAAGTAAATTTGTACTTGCTTGTTGAATTCACGTTTTAAAGTTTTACTAAAAGTAATGTCTTAACAGCTTTAGGAATGGTATTTTTAAAGGACATGTTAGCTGCAGTAGAAAATCCCTTGCTAAAAAATGCCATCAAAGAGTATATGAATTGTTTAGAAGAAGAGAATAAAGCAAGAGCTAAAATATTAGAGTATGAAGAAGACATATAATAGAATAAATAAAGGATGCACAACACTGTTCTTGCTATTATTTGCGCTTACAATAGGTCTTGTTACGTATGAAGTGAGTAATGCAAGGTTAGTTTATGTTGACTTAAATAAAGATGGGAAATTAACAATGAGTTCTGTACAAGGTGCAAGAGGTACAGCTATTACTCTACGCCTAATAACTATCAACAATCTTTATGATGTAAAAACGAGAAAGCATATAGAGGAGGCTTATTTCATTTATAATTGGGCTCCTATTATAGGGTTACAACGTAGATTCTTTTTAGATAAGGAGAAAATTAAGAATAGTGATAAAATCTATTTTTATTTGTATGAAGGCGAATTCTTGCTACCTGATGCGTGTTTTGGATTAATGGCAGACAAGGAACCATCAAAAGCTTATTTCTATACAGATATTGTTAGATTCTCTATCTCTTACTTTTTTCTTTTATTTGCATTCTCGACTATACTATTTGAATGGTTTGAGAAAAAATATCTTGATAAGAAATTATCTATAAACCAATGGATTGGTAAACTTTTACTCTTCTGGTTCATCCTTTTCATTGTATATTAAAATGTTTTCAAAGAGTATATGGACTGTTTAGAAGAAGAAAATCAAGCAAGAACTAAAATATTAGAGTATGAAGAAGACATATAATAGAATCAATAAAGGATGTACGATTCTGTTCTTACTATTATTTGCGCTTACAATAGGTCTTATTACGTATGAAGTGAGTAATGCAAGGTTAGTTTATGTAGACTTAAATAAAGATGGGAAATTAACAATGAGTTCTGTACAAGGCGCAAGAGGTGAAGATATTACCCTACGCCTAATAACTGTCAACAATCTTTATGATGTAAAAACGAGAAAGCATATAGAGGAGGCTTATTTCATCTATAATTGGGCTCCTATTATAGGGATACAACGTAGATTTTTTTTAGATAAGGAGAAAATTAAGAATAGTGATAAAATCTATTTTTATTTGTATGAAGGAGAATTCTTGCTACCTGATGCGTGTTTTGGATTAATGGCAGACAAGGAACCATCAAAAGCCTATTTCTATACAGATATTGTTAGATTCTCTATCTCTTACTTTTTTCTTTTATTTGCATTCTCGACTATACTATTTGAATGGATTGAGAAAAAATATCTTGATAAGAAATTATCTATAAACCAATGGATTGGTAAACTTTTACTCTTCTGGTTCATCCTTTTCATTGTATATTAAAATGTTTTCAAAGAGTATATGGACTGTTTAGAAGAAGAAAATCAAGCAAGAGCTTAATGACAGAGTGGAAGATATATAATACCTCAATTCCGCAGCATTATTCTTTGTGAGGTACTTTTATATATTGAAGCGATATTTTGGGATTAATCCATTGATTTGGGAATTTTCCAGGGTTCTTGGTTCTTGCTTAGGCATGAAATCCCCCACCCAAACCAATGGGGAAGTATGAAAAACCACAAAGAAATGCTGCTTATTCAAGGAATACTTCAGAATAGTATGTTTTGTTTGTATACAGGTTCAGAACGTTCTGCCTTCCCGTTCGCACCCATTTTGCTGGAACGCTGACAAAATGCAGGATAAAGGCTTTCAGTCTGCTTGTCTTTTTCAATGGCTTGACCTTTTCGCTGATATGACGGACGAGATAGAGATAGAAGTTCTTCAGCATGGCGATAACCATCATGAAAACCATATTCTCAGCCATAAAGGAAAATGGCAGATGTGACCATCCAAAGTCATTGTTCTGTATGTCGAAGTTCTTTTCACTTGCCCCACGCTCATTATAGAATGTAATGATGTCTTTCTCGGTAGACACCCAGTCATTGGTGAGGATACAGCGGTGTGTGTATATTACTCCGAACATATCCGTCCGTTGCTTGCCATCCTTGTCTTTCAAAGGACTACGCTGTACGACAAGTCTGTATGACTTTCCTTCTATCAAGCTGTCCATGCTGATGGATGTGACATCGCATTTCTCATAGCCAATCTCAACGTTTTTCCATTCCTTCAACTGTTGGAAATTCTCGTAGCGACTGCCGCAATTGGCAGCGCGAATGTAGAACGTGTTGCAGCGCTGCTCTACGGTTTGTATGATTTCCTTTGAGAACGACCCGCAGTCAGCACGGAAACGCTCTATTACCACACCAAGTTCTGAGGTTACACGGTCCATAATGCGACGGAGCGTGTCTTCCTGATGGAATCTTACATTGGTGTTTCCGTCACGATTCTCACCTCCGACTATGATTCCTCCAATGGAAGCCCAACCAGGGAAATAGCCAAAATCCTGCTTGTAGGAATACTTTGCATCGAACTTGTGGGCAGGAACAAACTGGTGGTCAAAGTCCAGGTCAACATGACTGCCCACCTTTATAAGCCCCATTCTCCGTATCATCCGTAATAGTAAGGTGTTCAGCTTCTCTGCCGTGTTGAAACTGTAAGACTTGCCGGAGGTTTCGCTCTT
>NZ_JH114144.1:244538-255698 GCF_000224595.1 Prevotella sp. C561
GCAGTCAGCACGGAAACGCTCTATTTACCACTACCCAAAGTTTCCTGAGGTTTACACGGGTCCATAATGCGACGGAGCGTGTCTTCCTGATGGAATCTTTACATTGGTGTTTCCGTCACGATTCTCACCTCCGACTATGATTCCTCCAATGGAAGCCCAACCAGGGAAATAGCCAAAATCCTGCTTGTAGGAATACTTTGCATCGAACTTGTGGGCAGGAACAAACTGGTGGTCAAAGTCCAGGTCAACATGACTGCCCACCTTTATAAGCCCCATTCTCCGTATCATCCGTAATAGTAAGGTGTTCAGCTTCTCTGCCGTGTTGAAACTGTAAGACTTGCCGGAGGTTTCGCTCTTGTAGACAATGTTCTCTTCAGCAAGCTCCTTTAGTCCGCGCCCCACAGTGTCAATAGCGTATTAGGTCTCTGCTTGAACTGCCCTATAAGCACATTGATGTCCTCAAGGCATTCTCCACCACAAAGGTAACTGAAGAAGAGAGAGCCGAAAATACTCCCATAGCTGAATGCTTTGCCACTACTTCCACGTTTGTCCAATACGGATTTGGTAAGTTTTTCAAAGCCCAACTTTGAGAAAACGTCCATAATGTGATAAATTCCTCCGAAAGAAGTGATATTCTCGTTTTTAATTGCTACCTTTGTCATGTCAGATTTTTGCTTACTTATTATGTTTGTAGCACCAAGATAGGTGAAATTTCTGACATATCCAGGTGTTTTGAGAACTTTGTTTCTCAGACACTTGGAGTTCTTACAAGAATTTATGCTGCGGAATTAAGGACCTAATATATTTGCAGCACTAAGACCAGCTGAAATTTCTGATATTTCAAAATGTCTTGAAGACTTTGTTTTTCAGGCATTTGAATCTCTCAAAGATTTTACGCTACAGAATTAAGAGCAAAGAAAAAGCTATGGGTTATTTTGAAACTATCCTAACGGCTCACAACCTCGAAAAATGTCCAGAATATTTGTGGCAAATCCGAGTTACTGCTGAAGAGTATGCCAACCTGAAACAACTCTTAGCACGCCAAATCCATATTTACAATAGAAATTGTAGTAATCGTTTCATTACCGTTCGTAAGGAATGTGTCCTGTATATTGCAGAATTTTGGCGTAGGGAATATCATGAAGGTCCTCATAGTGTCCAAATGATACTTGACTCTTTGGGTATTTATGTTACTTTAGAACTACGTGATGAATTCTATGAGTCTGCTCAACGTGGTCTTAAAGCGTTAGACTTAGAACTCTTTGAGGGAAATGGGGGCAGAAGATACCTTGACTCCATGTTATATCAAGGTGGTTTGCCAATGAAGCTGGTAACAGGAAGTGAAAATGGTGGCGTATGGGACCGATTTACCCGTGGACTGGTAAACAGAAAAGTAGATTTTGAAGAACTTAATTTGGGAATAGTTGCTTCTCAAAGTAAGTGCTTGAAGGATTATTGTAACCAGCTGATTATTGGAGTTGAGTCAGCGCAATTCATGCTTATGCCATTCTATTGTCAGAATGAGCAAGATGTTTGGTATATATATTTGCAGGAACTTGCCAAACAAGAAAAGATCCGTCACCGTCAAATCCACCCCTACTCTCTTGGTTGGGAATTCAGAATTGATACTGTAGAAAAGAAAATATATTCAAAGTACGTAGTTGAAGGCTACCAAAATCTTCCTGAGGCTTTTCTTATTGAGAACAGATTGGCCCATGTACCTTTTTTTCTGTTCAAGTCAGAAAGAACGGGCAAGCAGTTGACACATTCGATTATGTTAAAAACTTCTGTCGCTATCCGGTAGTCAGCAAGCATCCATATGCTGATGGTGACAGTATATCCCTTTTCTTACATGAACAAGAGAAACCATATATTACTGATTACCTAGACACGAGCATCCCTCACTTGCTTTATCGTAAGAAAGATGGCAAGTATGAGTTAGGTAATCAAATCGGCAGGACAGATTCATTCCTGCTTATACCTAAGGATTGGTACATTGAAAATGAAACTTCATTTACTATTATTGATTATCAATGGGGTAACAGAATTATTCAGGGAATAGAGATTCCTTCTGATTTCATTGATAATATTATTGTTAAAGGAGCTGACGGTATTATCACTTTTGGTATGGCTTCACCTCTCTACTGGACAGAGATGGCTACTCCTCCACTTTATATACCTGATGTGATAGAACCACTCTATAATGCGGAAAACAGTATTTTTTCTCTATGTTATGATACTGATAATGGTAAAAAAAACACGAGGGAGATTAACGTTCAATTCCGCAACAAGTGGCAGACAGAATGGTCTGACAAACCTTCTTATGGAGAAATATTTGCAAGAGCCGTTGATACTAATGGGAATTTTGTTACACCAATAAAACTTATGAACATTGGTAATGGATTTTCTGTAAGCTTACAACATGCAGATAAAGATACTTGTCAGATTAAAGTGACCTGGGATCACGGACATGTAACTACAAACGAAGGAGTCAAGAAGGCTAATGATGTTTGGGAGATAAAAAAAGAAGACTGCCCTGACCATAGGTGTATACATTTCACATTAGTTCCTGAAGGTAACAGTTTGAATCAATTTACAATCTCTGTCAAGGCTCCGTTTAAGGATTTTTCTATTATAAACATATATGGAGATAATGTCATAAATGACAGTTGGGTGCCATACACTGATATTGACAAATACCAATACCACATTGTAGGACAAAATGTCAAGCAATATTCTTTTGGTGATGTCGTCCGAGAACTGAGATGGATGAACGACAAACTTTACATTTTTGAAAAAGGAAAAGCAATTAAGCCAATTCCATACGAAGGAAACCTGCTTATATTGTTTGATTCTCGTGAAAATCTGCGGTCAAAACTGGAAAGAACTTCAATGAATATGCTTAATGCAGAGCTTAAAGTATCTTTTTCTCTTAGCAATAGTAACAGTTTGGAATTCAGTATAAAAGATTCGCCATATCGACCAAAGCAAATAGGTAATGGGCGACTGATAATTACAGGAAACAATCATACTCCTGTTAAATTTACAGGTGTACTTAAATTATTGAAATTAGAGGAACCTGAATTGGAACCAATAGAAATATCATTTGATGAAGAAAACGGTTCCTACACGCTTCCTGAGGATATTCGTCCTTGGGGAAAAACTATCGTAATTGGTCGTACAAGGGGACGTATCTGTCCTGCCCTTGTAGATTTGACAAGAGAGATGGATGGAGCTTTTAGAGCAAACAACAGGGAAAATGCCATAAGCTCTATAAAAGAAAATTAAAAAAATCCACTCTTGGCGATAATTTGTGGAAAAGAATTCTGGGGTGGTTTGACCGATCTCAAAAAGAAGATATTCCTGCAAGTTCTATTCTGGAATTATACTGTACAGCACAAGACTATAAAGCTTTGATATGTCTGGTTTTTCAATTATTCGTTAAATGTACGGATGACAATGAGCGTGAAATCTTGAAGGAAAAGCTTAAAATATTCAGTAGTGACCTTGCTTTTCAATGGTATTGGCTTCAACCATATCTTTCCGGCATCTTTAGTCAACTTAACACCTTTATCAGTGACCCTATGGTGCCAGCAGTGCAAGATATTTACATTAAATGGTCCATGACTTATAAAGGAGAAGATATGATAAAGCTTTTAAGTGCTTTGAATGATCCTGAACAATATATGAGTAACATTGTTCAATGCTTCAATGACGTCTTGTCTCTCTTTACAGATTGGCTGAAAGACCTTTTGCGTTTCTTCACTTACTGAATCTTATGGAATTCCTTCAAATGATATTATTGTCGATTTAGCAGAAACCATTATTAAGATTCCAAAGAAAATATATCCCATAGAACTAAAGAAAGATGACTATATCGATTCAAATCAGGAATATCTTGGAGAAGAAGTTGCTTTATTCTTCAATACTTATAATGAACCAAATAGATCTGGTAATGAACAATGGTTGTTTAAACGAGTCAATGCGGTCGTAGCCCATATCAAAAAGGGAGTAGATTTGTTTACGGTAAAGGATGAGATACGAAGAAGTATCATATTTTGCAGCAAATCGTCAAATCCCCATTTTATAATTGCACTAAACAATAAATTATCTCATTGAAATGAAGTTTGAGAATTTCTATAAAGAATCAGAGGAAAACATGCGTTTAGCATTGCTTTCTCTTTGGACACCAGGAAACCATCCTATGCGTGCTGCCGTTAACGAGCTCTTTGACAGAGAACCCTTATTGTCAGAACCTGTATTCCAAAGTACTTTCGGATGGGAACCTGCACCAGATGACAGTTGGAAAAATGCTTTGAATCCGACAATCATCAGCAAACTTGGTATTGGAGTCAAGTATCCTCCATATAAACATCAGGCAGAGAGTTGGAAAAGTTTGGCTGAAGGAAAGAGTATTGTCGTAACATCAGGTACTGGTTCAGGTAAAACCGAGTGCTTTATGTACCCTATTCTGAGTGACCTTTATGAGCAAGGACACACTAATGCCATAGAAGCTATCTTTCTCTACCCTCTCAATGCCTTGATGGAAGATCAAAAGAAACGTCTATCTGAGTATTGTAAGGCTACCGGCTTACATTTTGCATTATATAATGGATACACTCCAGAACATCGTGCTGATGGTAGAGATGAAATTCTTCCAAATGAGATTGTAACCCGTGATGATATACGTGACCCAAATAACCAAGGAACACGCCCTGAAATTCTTCTGACAAACCCAAGTATGCTGGAGTATATACTTGTTCGTCAAAAAGATCAGCAAATGTTACAAGAATCAGCTAACAGACTTCGCTGGATAGTTATAGATGAAGCACATAGTTATTCCGGTTCTGCGGCTGTAGAACTCGCATATCAGATTAAAAGAGTACTTGAGGCTTTCGGTAGAACTCCAGAACAGGTACGATTTGCATGTACATCTGCTACGATTGGTGGTGACGAGGGTTCTCAGTCGCTTTCAGACTTCATCTCAACGGTTACAGGCCAGTCCGTTGAACGGATTAAGGTTATCGGTGGTCAGCGTTTGGTTCGTCCTTTGGATAAGGACCAACTTGCCGTTGAACTTAAAGCAAATAATCTCCCTTCTGTTGATAATGTATTGTCTCTCCGTGACAAAATAAATAAAGTTTCTGGCATGACACTTCAGCAGATGTGGGAACATCTATGCCCGGACACAACCTTTGACAGGGCTGATCTGATACCAGCATTGCAGCTTCTGGATAGACTTTGCGAAATGTCCCAAGGAAAAACTCCTGTCCTGTCACTTAGAGCACATTATTTTATGCGTTCCATAAACGGACTTTATGCTTGTGCAAATGAAAACTGCGATAGTGCTAATCCTGCTTCACCGATTTATGGACACCTAACCACATACAAGGCATCAGTATGTCCAAAGTGTGGTGTACCATTACTTGAAATTGTACAATGTAAGCGATGTGGTAGTTTTGTGTTAATGGGCTGTAGTGACTCACAGACTCATAAGATTTCCCCTTGTGAAGACACCGCTAACAGAGATGATTATTTCTCTATTGATCTTACCTCTGAACAAGAGGAAGAGGATGAAATGGCCAGTTCAGGCAGTCCTGACATATTCTTTCTTATGCCATACGAAAAGGAAAAGTTCTTTACTCCTGTTGCCAAAGCTCATTCTGTAACCATGAACATTGTGCATAATAGTACTGGAGCAATATTGGATGTTCATGCTGACAGCAAAGGCACATGGGTCGAAGTCAGAAAAGATGACGGACATTCTTATTGCCCTGGATGCGGGAAATTAGCTCATGGGAAACGACTTAATTTAAAACACTTCCGTATTCCTATCAACTTTATCAACCAGACAATTTCACCTGTTTTCCTTCGAGAATGTGCTCATGAAGGGAACAGTTGGGGAAAGTATATCGCTTTTACAGATAGCCGCCAAGGAACCGCTATCTCTGCTAAAACGTTCAATATTAATGTTGAGCGTAATCAAAGTAATAAGAATATGCTGGAGAGACTTTCTCAAATACAAACAACAAGTCCATTAGATACTATTCCAGAACCTGTAAGGAATACTTTGACAGCAGAACAGATAGCCATGATATTGGCTAATGCCCCATCTTCTCCAGACGGAGTGTCTTTATATGATGTTTCAGAAGCAATATATAACCAAGCGATGTTTGACCATATATCAAATAATGATGGTGCAAAGAATAAGAATGCATATAAGTGCGCACTGATAAGAGGCGTTATAGGCAGACGTCCAGCGTATGAAACCAATGCAGAAACCATGGGCTTTATCTATCTGGACTATCTTGATTTGAAGACTGCAAAAGTTCCTTCTGTATTGGCAGATTATGCAGACCAAAACGGGATAACTATCAAAGACCAGGATTGGCAGGATTATTTGAAACTCGCCATAGATTATGTAATGAGGCTGGGCAACCACATTCAGCCTTTGGCAGATGATGAGAAGAAATATGTCCGTGAAAGCAATTTAAGCACTCCAATTGCAGCCTCTGATGACCAAAGAGAAAAAATCAAACGTTGGCCCTCTGTAAAGATTGTCGAGGGAGGAAAGGTTTTTGAACATCAATCACGACTTGTTGTACTTCTCTGTGCAGGGTTAGGTATACATACGGTTGAGAAATTACAGGCTAATGTAAGAATCGTTGATGCAATTATCACCGAAGCATGGAATACTTTAATTGAAAAGAAAGTCTTTACCAAGGTTAAAGCTGACGATACAGACGGGTATAATAATCCACGCTTCTATCCGGATAACAAATATGTAGATTGCTATTTCCTTGACTTATCGGGTAAAGAAGGAAATAATGTCTGCAAAGTTAAGAGATTGCAAGATGCATGGGTATGTCCTGTCTCACATCAGCTTTTAGATACCACATTTTGCGGATACAGCCCATTGATCACAGGAAGAATCTGTGAAAGGTTGTTTGTTAAATACAAATGTAACGAAAGTAAGATAACCATGCCTTCACGACCTAAAGACAATGAAGAGGTCGTAAACTGGCAGGAAAATGATGAAAACATCAAGGCTCTGAAGGCTGCTGGCCTTTGGACTGACCGCCATAAGTATGCTTATCACAAAACTCCTATTTATATTGCTGCAGAACACTCTGCACAGCAATCAAAACAATTACTCCGTGATTACACCAGATCATTTAGTCAAAAGACCCCTTTGATTAATGTTCTTCACTGTTCCACTACTATGGAAATGGGCGTGGACATTGGTGACATTGACGTTGTATTGATGGATACCGTACCTCCTACTGCAGCCAACTATCTACAGCGTGTAGGCCGTGCTGGCCGTATGGGCCAAAGCAAGGCTATTGCATTCTCGTTATGCAATAATACACCAGTTGGACAGCACGCATTCGCAAATCCGATGTGGGCATTGCAGACTACAAACCATATGATTAAGGTTCGTCCGAGTCAGACTGTCATACAACGACATATCAATTCGTTCTTCTTCAGACAGTTTATATGTGACAACGGATCCGGAATTCAGGTAACTGTTTCAATTGACGAGTTTATGACTTCCACCTGTAACACATTTATCCAATTCTTGGATGATATGAGCACAAATCAAGCAGAAGAGTGTAAATTCAAAAAAGTTTTTGGAAAAAACATCGCATATACCATAAATGTCACAAAGGAAACAATACAAGCAATTCAGAAAGAATACAATACTGTAATTGGTGAACTTAATGCAGCCTTTGTTCAGTTCCAAAATGATACAAGACGACAGATAGCTATTAGCAATCAGATAAGAAAAACCAAGTCGGAAGGTTTGCTAAACTACCTGTCTGACCACCAGTTTATACCAAATGCAAATATGCCAACAGGTGTAGTAACATTTGATTTCACTGATAGAGACCAGTCTGTAAAACTACATCGCCTGTACGATAATGTTGATAAATTACAAAACAGAATAGCTGCAGAGTCCGATAGTATAGAGAAATTTAACCTACAGAACGAACTGAATAAGGTTCGTAAAGAGATTACCAATCTTCGTCGTGCAACAACGGCTTCGCGTGATATTCATACAGCTCTCGATGAATATGCACCAGAGCAGACTGTTGTTGTAAACGAAAAAAACTATGTTTCTGCTGGAATCAAACTACTTGGTGCCTATAATGAAGAAACACAAACCAAAGCAATCTATCATTGCATACATTGCGGTAAGACTGAATATAAAAGGATTCTACAAAAAGGTGCATTATGTTCCTGCGGTAATCCATATCATAGCATTATTGATAAAGATCATGGCTCATTCACTCTTGCTTATGAACCTATAGGTTTCTGTACTGATCAGAATGTAGATAGTTCACGTGAAGAAAAGACCGTAAAACATTACTATGACATTAGACCTGTCTTGTTGAAAACAGATTGGAGTAAACATAAGGACATAAATATGTGCGAGCTTATCACCAGTGGTGAAACTGGTAACATTTTATTCTATAATGTTGGTAATGGACATGGATTTGCTTTCTGTAAGCGCTGTGGACGAGCATCTGTTGAGTATACCGCCATAACTTCAAAAGAAAGTGTACCTTATGCGGTCAAGCCTGGACATAAGAGACTTTGGGGTGATGGCTGTGAAGCCAACGATAATGATATTGCACGTCACGTTGTATTAACAGGTAATCATCCTACTTGCTATACAGTGCTACGTTTCAAGAAGGATGCAGTATCTTCAAAATTTGAAAACGATGAGCAACTTGTATACTCTCTTGGTGTTGTCCTTAAACGTGCATTAGCTTTAAGCGAAGGAATAGATGAGGGCGAAGTTGACTTTGGCATCAAACAAGAACTTGACGCCTGGGTTCTCTTCATCTTTGATACAGCAAAAGGAGGATGCGGTTATTCACTGAAATTGATGAATCCTGTTCTTTGCCAGGAAATTTTTGACCTTGCAAGACAAGCACTTGAAGAAACAACATGTAACTGTCATATAGAAGGTGGCGCTTGTGCAAGATGTTTGATTGACCGTAACAATTATCGTTATTCATACCTTTTATCAAAGGCAAAGGCTCTTGATTGGCTGAACCATCAAAAGAACAAAGCCATTGAAGTACCTGCTCATGTAAAGGCTTCAAGCCCTTCAGCAAGAGTAGTTTGTCAACCCTTGAAGGATATAGTAAAACTGTCGGTCACGGATCCTGAAGTCAAGAAGATAACCCTGTGCATTTCTGACCTGACAGATGATAATGTTGTTACGGATTGGTCAAGTGTCCGTTCAGAGATGGGAAAACACATCAAAACAGGAGTATCAAATGGTAAAAACATTTCCCTTGTAGTTGAGTATCATCCTGAACTTCATAATTCACTTACAGAGAAACTTCCATTCATCAATTTGAAGGATAAATTTCCTGATTGTGAAGTCTCGATTGTCAAGGATCTAGGTGAAATGAAGACTGCTGTTATTGTTGAGCGTAACACCGGGGTACTCAGGTACTTCACAGACAAAGACTCTGTCTTGTCGTTTTCTAATAACTGGGGAAAGAATTGTCATTATGTCTTTGTGGATAATAATCGCGTAACATTCAATGAACAGAAAGAACCAACCTATGTAATGTCTCCATCACAAGTTGTACGTGAAGGTCTTACACACGCAAGAACATTCCAGATTAAGAATTATTTCTCTACTGCAATTGCACCTTTCCTGCTGAATCAGCAGGACACAGATATGCTCGTTGAAGTCTTGAAAGGTAAACATGTTAATATTACATTTAGTGATATGTATGTAAACAGTGCCTTGGCAAGTTTGATGCTTGTTTACCTCATCAAAGAGATGAAGCAACTCTTTGGTTATACGATCGATAGTATAACCTTACAATTAGACTCTCCAAAGAGAAAATGTTATAACGACAGGTACAACGAATGGACTCCTATTAATATGAATTTCTCCTGTAAAGAGGATGCTGACGAATATACGGATAATTTGTTTATGAATGTATTGGGTATAGAGCCAGAACATTCATTTAATGACGCAAACCACCATCGTTGGCTGAAAATAGAAACAAAAGACGGAGGTCTTGTTGAAATCAGGCCTGACCACGGAATTAGTGGTGGTTATAAATCTGACAGCAAGTATTTGAACCTTGACTCTCTCAATGGTTCTGTAAATGTCGTAAGAAATAACGAGGATGTACTCTATTATGTAATTATTAAAAAAAGTGACGCCTAATACTGACAGAAGAGTAATATCTGTTTCATATAGAGTTCAGCCCAAGTTTAAGGGAAAATGTTTATCAAAAAAATCTATTTTTTTTCGAGGAATATTAATTGGTTCTTCAGCATGGCGGTAACCATCATGAAAACCATATTCTCAGCCATAAAGGAAAAGAGCAGATGTGACCAGCCGAAGTCATTGTTCTGTATGTCGAAGTTCTTTTCACTTGCCCCACGCTCATTATAAAATGTAATGATGTCCTTCTCGGTAGATACCCAGTCATTGGTGAGGATACAGCGGTATGTGTATATCACTCCGAACATATCCGTCTATTCCCTGCCGTGCTTGTCTTTCAAGGGACTACGCTGTATGACAAGCCTGTATGACTTTCCTTCTATTAAATTGTCCATGCTGATGGACGTGACATCGCATTTCTCATAGCCAAGCTCAATGCCTTTCCATTCCTTCAACTGTCGGAAGTTCTCATAGCGACTGCCGCAGTTGGCAGCACGAATGTAGAACGTGTTGCAGCGCTGCTCTACGGTTTGTATGATTTCCTTTGAGAACGACCCGCAGTCAGCACGGAAACGCTCTATTACCACACCAAGTTCTGAGGTTACACGGTCCATAATGCGACGGAGCGTGTCTTCCTGATGGAATCTCACATTGGTGTTTCCGTCACGATTCTCACCTCCAACTATGATACCTCCAATGGAAGCCCAACCAGGAAAATAGCCATGGTCCTGCTTGTAGGAATACTTTGCATCGAACTTGTGGGCAGGAACAAACTGGTGGTCAAAGTCCAGGTCAACATGACTGCCCACCTTTATAAGCCCCATTCTCCGTATCATCCGTAATAGTAAGGTGTTCAGCTTCTCTGCCGTGTTGAAACTGTAAGACTTGCCGGAGGTTTCGCTCTTGTAGACAATGTTCTCTTCAGCAAGCTCCTTTAGTCCGCGCCCCACAGTGTC
>NZ_JH114144.1:255718-270721 GCF_000224595.1 Prevotella sp. C561
CATGCTGATGGACGTGACATCGCATTTCTCATAGCCAAGCTCAATGCCTTTCCATTCCTTCAACTGTCGGAAGTTCTCATAGCGACTGCCGCAGTTGGCAGCACGAATGTAGAACGTGTTGCAGCGCTGCTCTACGGTTTGTATGATTTCCTTTGAGAACGACCCGCAGTCAGCACGGAAACGCTCTATTACCACACCAAGTTCTGAGGTTACACGGTCCATAATGCGACGGAGCGTGTCTTCCTGATGGAATCTCACATTGGTGTTTCCGTCACGATTCTCACCTCCAACTATGATACCTCCAATGGAAGCCCAACCAGGAAAATAGCCATGGTCCTGCTTGTAGGAATACTTTGCATCGAACTTGTGGGCAGGAACAAACTGGTGGTCAAAGTCCAGGTCAACATGACTGCCCGCCTTTATAAGCCCCATTCTCCGTATCATCCGTAATAGTAAGGTGTTCAGCTTCTCTGCAGTGTTGAAACTATACGACTTGCCGGAGGTTTCGCACTTGTAGATAATGGTCCCTTCCGCAAGCTCCTTCAGTCCGCGCCCCACAGTGTCGGCACCGGGTAACAGCGTATCAGGTCTCTGCCTGAACTGCCCAATAAGCGCATTGATGTCCTCAAGGCATTCTCCACCACAAAGGTAGCTGAAGAAGAGAGAGCCGAAAATACTTCCATGGCTGAATGCCTTGCCGCGACTTCCACGTCTGCCCAATACGGATTCGGTAAGTTTTTCAAAGCCCAGCTTTGAGAAAACGTCCATAATATGATAAATTCCACCGAAAGAAGTGATATTCTCGTTTTTAATTGCTACCTTTGTCATATCAGATTTTTGCTTACTTGTTATGTTAGCAGCACCAAGATAGGTGAAATTTCTGACATATCCAAGTGTTTTGAGAACTTTGTTTCTCAGGCACTTGGAGTTCTTACAAGAATTTATGCTGCGGAATTAAGGGTTACAACAGTAGTATGTTTATGACCTCCAATACACAATCTAAGAATTTATGCTGCGGAATTAAGGGTTACAACAGTTAAGACTTCGGATAGTCTGATTATCGAGCTGAACAACCACAGCAAAGCGATACTTGACAAATATAAGGACGTGGCATTTGAAGATGACAAGGTGCTACCTGTCATTACTAACCAGAAAATGAACGATTATCTTAAAGAATTAGCTGAACTCGCAGGCATTGACGAACCTGTACGTCAAACTTATTATAGAGGTAATGAACGCATTGACGAAGTTACACCTAAATATGCCTTGCTTGGAACACACGCTGGTCGTAGAACGTTCATCTGTAATGCCCTCGCCTTGGGTATTCCTCCGCAAGTAGTTATGAAATGGACTGGGCATAGCGATTACAAGGCTATGAAACCATACATAGATATTGCGGACGACATCAAAGCGAATGCCATGAGTAAATTCAATCAATTATAATACCGAAATAATATGAGCCAAGAAATAAATAAAGCAGAGAAACAAGATTTATCACTCGTTGTTCAAGCCATCGGTACTGACCTTGAGCATACACAAGTACGCATGATTACTTCGGCTAATGCTGATATGCTCTTCCATTATTGGAAGGTGGGGCATTTTATTCTCTACCTCCAAAAGAAAGAAGGCTGGGGAAGTAAAGTGATTGACAACCTATCCAAGGCGATACACTCAAAATATCCAGATAAGAAAGGGTATTCTCGCAGAAATATCTTCTATATGTGCCAGTTTGCCAGTGCTTATCCGTTGGAAGTGCTGAAAGAAATGGATAGGATAGATAGCTTGCTCACGACTCCTACAGTAGAAAATGTTTTGAGCTTGACTAATGAACTCAATCAAATAGTGCAACAACCTGTTGCACTAATTCAATCTACAGATAATCAATCGAACACAATTACGCAACAGCCTGTTGCACAATTAGAAGAAGTTACTGAAACATTGTCAACAATCTATCACTGCGACATCAGTCAGATAGAGGAAATATTCAAGCATTCCGCCATTGTTCGCACTAACTGGGCGAGCCATGTTATTCTGCTTAATAATAAACTCCCTTTGGGCGAGTGCTATTGGTACATTTCGCAAGCGGTTGCAAATGGCTGGAGTCGCAATGTTCTGCAAATGCAGATTGAGACCAATCTTTTCACTCGGCAGATCACGGCAAAGAAAGTGAGCAACTTTTCTGTACGATTACCCAAACCGCAAAGTGACCTTGCCAACTATCTGATGAAAGACCCTTATATATTTGATATGATGGGACAGACAGATAAAATGGCAGAACGAGACATTGAACGGCAATTGGTTTCTCATATCACCAAATATCTTCTGGAAATGGGCAGTGGCTTTGCATTTGTGGCACAGCAGAAGCATTTTGAAGTAGGTGACTCTGATTTCTATGCCGACCTCATTCTCTATAATATCCAACTACACGCATACGTAGTTATCGAACTTAAAGCCACACCATTTAAGCCCGAATATATGGGCCAACTTAACTTCTACATCAATGTAGTGGACGATACTCTCCGTGGCGAGCACGACAATAAGACCATCGGCTTGCTCCTCTGTAACGGAGGTGACAAGGTGGTAGCGCAATATGCTCTCTCTGGTTATGATCAACCAATTGGTGTGAGTGATTATCAACTCTCAAAGGCTATCCCTGACAATCTAAAATCTGTTTTGCCTGCGGTGGAAGAGATGGAGAAGGAACTATCTAAAATAATAGGAAAATAATTTTAAAATTTATAGTATGCGAATGGAACTAAAAAAAACAAAATTATCCTCGAACGTGGGGATATGTTATACCGATATGGTTTGGAACAAAATTATCCTGATGTTTGGTGTAATAATATTCATAATTCAGAATATTCTTATAAAGAATATGGTAACAAAAATCAAATTGGAGCCTATTTTTTCTATGATAATGAATCTACTGCAAAGAGTGTTTTGGAAACCGCAATAAGAAAACAGGAAAGTAAAGGGGAAAGAGTTGAAACTGCAACTATTACATCTTGTGAGGTTCGTGAAGACATTGTGTTATTAGACCTATTTTCTGGTATAGAGAGGTGCTGTAACATGATAAGTGTTTTAAGAGAATTAAAATTAAATGTTGTGACTAATTCTTTCTATAATTATCAGAAAAAAACATATTATACCGAGATAGGGCATGACTTAGAATTGCTTTATTCAGAAAATTGTACTGAAAAACTAGGAGCAGCCGCAAGAATTAATGATTTCTTCTGTAGCAGGCACCCATTCCCATTGTTAGGGCAATCATTAACCGATTTTAAAAATGGAGTTGCTTTTAAGAAAATGCTCATTCACAACAATTGGGAAGGATATGTTTTTAAAGAGGAAGAAAGTAGTAACACTTATTGTCTCTTGGATGCAACAAAACTAACAGAACCTAGACATAAGTCGTTAAGTAGGAATGCTTTATTATCAAATATATCCGATCTATAATTTCTTCAAATGCTTTTTTAGATATCTTTGTTCTTGCTTGATTTTTTCCTGTTGTAATATCAACCCCCGCTTGCCGTTGCAGGGCTTGCCCATAGTCTACGACTTTTTGCTCCAACTGCTGAATGGCTTTGGGATTGCGATGCATTATGAAGATACTATCAAGATGAGCGAAGTCCAAAGTTGTGGCTTTACCTTTCATACGCAGATAACGATAACGCAGGTCATAATCAGAGGCTGTTTGCAGCTTGTTGGCTCCCATACCGAAGAACCAACAACTCACCATGACCAGCCCACAAACCAATAAGAGCAGCATACGCTCGGCTAATTGCACGCTTGCAAATAGCGAGTAGTTCTTAAATTCTACAGGCTTTTGTCGCTTGCTGATGAGTTCATGCAGCGTTTCAAATTTTGAGTCGAGTTTCTTACTTGATTGTGATAGTGCCTCCAAAACAAAAAGTTGATGTTCTTTGATTTTGGCTTGGGTTTCTTTCGAGAGATGGATTTGCGCGGTTTTTTGTGTTTTAACACTATCTCTCTTTGGATTAGATAGCTGTTCAGCAATAGTAGTGCGCAGTTCTGCTTGTGCCTTACTGATGGCTTTGCAGTCTTGTTTAAGTTCTTCGAGCATATCAAGAACAGGTGTTATTTCGTTATTCATACTGATATAAATTTGATGTGATTAAATTCTACGTTTGCGATTAGCTCTATTGCGAAGTTTCTTTTGGAAGCGGAGCTCATCAACATCTACGCCATTACTTGGTGTTGGCATAGAAAACACTTCACTAATTGCTTCAGATAGGTCGGTAATGAAATAGCTTTCATCTACAGAATCTACCATAGGCTCATTTTGTAGATTAGTTTTCTCTTGTTTGTGAGAATTTTGTTCTATCTCAGCATTGAGGCGAGAGAAAGAGCACGTTCGGTCTATCTTTGAGCCACTGAAACTACATCCGTCTTTTTTAAAGATGATTCCTTGAACAACATCGGTGTTGCCTTTCGTTTTGAAACGAGTGGTAATACCTTGTTGCTCTAACCTTGCAACAAAATCTTTCCAAGTCTGAGATTGAAGTAATATAGACTTAATGGTATCGAATATCTCGTATCGTAATTTATCCTCACCTCTCAATCTAGAGCGGTTTACCTCTTGCTTTCCTTCGCCAATGGTTAGACCATAACGCTCTGTCAGTTCTCTACAAATCTTTGTTGAACGATACTTTTCGTTGTGGTCGCTGATGGTTTTGCCATTGTTACCAATGCGATTGATACAAATGTGCAGGTGAGGATGATGGCGGTCACTGGGCCTTACGATAAGGCTCTGTGTGTCGCCATAGCCCATTTTATGAAGATATTCGTTGGCAATCTTCACCATTGTTGCATCTGTTAGTCGTTCTGAATCATGTGCCGAGAAAGAAAGTATAGTATGACAAACTGGTTTCTGTACACTTGGACGCATAGAGGCTTGCAAGTTGAATTCGTGTGCAATGTCATTTGGGAAAGAACTGCGCACGCCATTGGCTTGTAAAACCTTGACTTGACCTTCACGCTTGCTAAGCATATAACTGACAACTCCACTGAAGTTTGTTCCTTTAATAATCTTGGCAATCATGACTTCAATCGTTTCATAAGTTCGTGAATAAGTTGTTTCAGCGCATTCAGTTCTTCGCTGAGTGCAGAGATGCCGAAAGCATTGAGTCGATGGGCAATCTGGTTAAGATTGTTAGCCATACCAGAAACTGTACGGATGAGTTGCATTTCCTCTGGCTTGATTCGGCTCTTTATTTCTGCATTTGTAATGAGCAGCCGTAAAAACTCTGTTCGAGGAATTGAGGCTTCACGTGCTTTTCCCAACAAGGTGTAGTACTCCATTGTATTGAGCCGAAGAAGCACTTGGTATTTTCGCTTCTCTGATAAAGTCTTGGTAGGTCGTCCACCTTTATTCTTCTGTTCCATACTTTTATTTTTTGATGAGACCAACGGGATTTTTATCTCCCAATGGTGGGAGCAAGTAGGTTTTGAGATACTCAAAACACAAACTTGCTTCGCTGATAAACACTATATTCTGATACCACGCTTCGTGGTTGGTAACGAAGGTTGACTTTCTTGCACTTTAGATAGAGCAACGAGCCATTCGTTGAGATCTTTGTGAGTTCGATAGCGAACAGAACCATCTATGATAGATGGGCAAAACTGTTTCAAAACTTCAAACGATTTTCGTCCTGCATCATCATTGTCCAGAAAACTCTCAACTTGCTTGTAGCCTTTTATCTTCTCTTGAATACGTGGCAAAAGAGCCAGAGAATTGAGAACAATAGCATCACATGTTGAGGATGGATTTACTGTTTGCCACGAGAGAAAATCCATGAAGCCCTCAAAGATTTGCAAATGGTCTGTACCCTTACTGACAGTTGTAATGGCTTTCGGAGCTATACAACCTTTAAAATAAGGACTACGGATTTCCCATCCGTCAGCATCGTTTGCAAATCCTATGGCATAGTATGTCCGATTAGTATTATTGTAATGAACTTCAGAGCAGAACCTATTGGCAATGCTGAGAGATATTCCTCGCTCTGCGATGTAACGTAATAAATAAGGATTGGTAAGTGATTGCACAGATATGATTTCTAATTTGTGCTTAGAGGTTTTTCTTTTACCGCCAAAAGAAAAATCTTGATGCATTATTTGTTTTGAACCGATTAGAAGTTCAATAGCTTCGTTCATGGTACAATGCTGTAAAGCACGCACAAGGTCTATGATATCCCCATGTTCGCCAGTTCCAAAGTCATACCATTGGTTACGCTCTGTATTTACTTTGAATGATGGTGTACTTTCGTTGCGTAATGGGGAGCAGTACCAAAAATGAATTCCTTGTACTCGTGCAGGTGAATAACCTTGTTGCTGCAAATAATCTGTGATAGAGATTTGCTTGATATTTTGTATTTCCATTGTGATTTTGTTTTGATGTTTGAAATGAATAACTCTCAGCCTTTTTCTTTTGGAGGCTGAAAGGCTTAGGATTGGTCGGACAGTCGTACACTATAGGCACACCTTTACGTCCGACCAAGTTTGTTTCTCTTTGGTCGGATTGATTCAGGTATATATAGCCTGTGTCCGACCGACCAAAGGTTTTATTGTAGAGAATTATGGCTGAGTCGATATTTTCCTCGTTCTTCCTTAACCACTATGCCTTTGTTGAGCAAGAATTGCAAAAGTTCCTTGAGTTTAGTTTGCCCATAGGATAGCCCCACAATCTTAGCATAAGCCTCTTTGAGAGCTACGATAAGTTTACTATATGGCAAAATCTCGCTTGTAGAGAAGACTGATTCCAACGCTTTTCGATGTTCGTTAGTGCTTAACTCTTGGTAGGAGAAGCGATGTTGCTTTCGCTCATTGTCCGAATATGAGAGATCTATTTGGGGAATGCAAATATCGTATTCAACCTCCTTAAGTCGAAAGGCAAACTTTTCAAAAGGCTTGGAGCGGATGATGGAGGGTGCAACAATACTACGTTCAGGCATGGTGTTATCCTTTGTAATTTGCAGGACAGTCTCTGCCTTGTTGTTAAGTTCCGTCCCAATATGCCCACGTGCGTTGTCATCGCCCTTATTGAGGTGTAGCACGGTTTGGATGTGGATGTTTTGCTCGCTCGTCCATTGCATCAGTTCGCCCACTAACTTGGTTGCCTCCGTTGAATTGTTGATGTCAAGCATCAAATCCCGAATACCGTCAATGACAACCAAACCCACATTGGGTGTATTGTAAATGGCATAGCGAATGATTTCTCTGCGTTCATTAGGGTCAGCAATGGCTCTAAGATGACTGAACTTCAAATTCTGCGGTTCCTTGTCTATCGGCAGTTTTGCCAATCTCAAAATACGTTGCATCACAAGTTGGCAATGATAAGGGCTTTGTTCCGTATCAAAGTAAAGAATTGTGCGTTTACTCTCAGGAAATGATGCCTGATATTCCAGCACCTGCCCATTGACAAGGGCTGCTGCAACGATGGCACTCACATTGAAAGTCTTCTTAGCTTTCGCCTTACCTGTTGATACACTGAAGTTCCCCAGTGTGCCAATAATGGCTTCACCTGCTTGTAGTACAACAGGAGGAAGCGCAAACTCATCTGTTACATGAATGAGCGACTTTTTCCAAATGTTTTCATAATCTGTTGTATTCATCATCTTCCTCCTGTCTTTCGTCCTGCCAATTCCAGTGCAAGGTCAGCATCAACAATAATCTTACGACCGATTTGTGTAATGGCACGATTGATTTTACCACTCTGCTTGATACGGTTAGCTGTAGGTAGGCTACACCCGAAGAGGCGTGCATTGCCTGCCAACCCATACACATATCGCTTTTCTTCTTTGGAGGAAGCCTTAGCTGTTTCTCCACTCGTGGACATCTTTCCGTGTTGTGTGAGGAAGAGCAACTCTTCACCGGTCATCTGCCAAACAGGCTTATCCAGTAATTCCTTTATTGTCATAGTTCCATTATTTTGAAATGAAAAACTCGCCCTTGCGCATAGGGCGTTCAGTCAGCTCTGACGATGCAAAAGTAGAGGGCTTTTGATGTTATTCCAAGAGGTAGGGATATGACGGGATGTATCGGGAAATACAAGGAAATCAAAGACTATCAAAAACGCTCAATACATAGTCAAAAAGTGGGCTGTTTTGGACAAAAGCACGTTGTTAATTAATTATCACTGAATGTTTAAGAGATTCCTTATGGCTTCCTCTCACTGGAAAAACTATTTTTAGTAGCGTGAATGTTCTATTTTTCTTCGTTTTATTCATTATAAGTTCATATCTTTGTAACTAATATTGAGATATACAATCATCTAATGGGACAGAAGAAAGAACATAGCAACCTCATTAAGGAACATTTGAATAAGCGAGGTATTACCCAAACGTGGCTTGCAAAAGAGTTAGGTATGAGTTTCAGTATCACTAAGCCTACGTCTGCAACCGCAAGCAGCCTAATCTTACCACCATCTTTAAAGTGGCGGACTTGCTCAATGTTTCATCGAAAGAATTAGTAGAATAAAACGACTATATGGGAAATAATATCAAACAATATGCTATTGGCGAAATCCTTGACGGTAGATACTTTTATATTCCTGCCTATCAAAGAGGTTATAGATGGACAGAAAAACAAGTCGGGGATTTACTCAGAGATTTGCTCAGCTTTGCTAATGATAGTAAAAGTGATGAAGATTTTTATTGTCTACAACCAATTATTGCATGTCCTATAACAGAAGAAAAGAAATTGAAAGAACTCTTCAAAAGTGTTTACGACAAAAATTTATTAGAAAAAGGCGTATGGGAAATCATTGATGGACAGCAAAGACTCACTACCATATTTCTACTTTATAAGTATCTTATTGCCAAAAAGGGATGGAATGCAGAAACTCTGAAAGAAGAGGAAGATGGTAAAGAGCTATATCATATTTTCTATGCGACACGTGAAGACTCTGCAACTTTCTTGGAAAGTTTGAATCTTGACATAGTAAAAGGTGGAGATGATTTTAAAAGCAACATCGACTTTTATCATATGGCATCAGCATTCAAACTCATTGATAGCTGGATCAAGAATGAAGGCAAAGAGATAAATCAGCGATATAAACTTGGTGGTAGTTTGGAAACAGTCAGAAGTTCATTCTTTACATTACTCAATGGTATGAGAGATACAAAGAGTGGTTCTGTCCAGGTTTTGTGGTATGAATTGTCTGAAAACAAATCACAAAGTAGCATAAAGGAGTTTCAAAAAATCAATACAGGCAAAATTAGATTAACTGATGCAGAATTGATTAAAGGACTTTTCTTGCTTAATAGAAATTTTGAACAAAGTTCCAAATACATTAGGCAATCTACCCTTGCTATAGAATGGGAATTTATTGAAAATACTCTTCATGCAAATAATTTTTGGTATTTTCTCCAGAAGAAAGGAACAGATATGCCAAACCGCATTGACTTACTTTTCTCACTGATATACAAAATTCACAAGATAAAAGACTCTGAAGAAGAACTTTTTTCTGATATTTTGAAAGAAGCCGATAATGATATCCTTGATACAAGAAAGAGTGTGATTTTCAGATATTACTGTGATATGTTTGAAGGTAAGCAAGGTGAAGAATTGCAAATTGCTGTAGCAGAGGCATGGAAAGAAGTAATGACATTATTTAGGACACTTGACGATTGGTTTTACACTCCTGCTACTTACAATTATATTGGGCTATTAAGTCAATGTGGTGAAGATATAACAAGACTCATTTTTTATTATGATCATATGCCTGAAAATGCAACCCAAGAGGATTTTATCGATTATCTCAAAGACCGAATCAAGTTCTATTTAAGAAGTATAAAAAGAGACGAAGAAGGCAAAATCGTTACATCATATAAAGACAGAAAAAACATTTATCGCATTCTTTTGACATTGAATATACATCTCTTAAATGTTCAAAACTCGAAACTTAAATCAGAATCAGATATATATAAATTCCCGTTTGATGTACTCAACGCACAAGATTGGGACATTGAACACATAGATTCATTCCACACTAATGCTCTAAAGAAAGATGAACTCAAAAGGGAATGGATAGAAACCGCAAGGAGTGATAGAAAAGACTTTTTATCTGTACAAGAACAACAAGAGATTGACCAAAAACTGGAAAATAAAGAATATGATACAGTCATTGATCTTCTTAAGAAAAATGCTGGTGAAACAGAGATGGATGAAGAAATCAAGAACAGTATCGGAAACCTGACACTATTGGATGCAGAAACAAACCGCTCGTATGGTAATAGTTTGTTCTGCACAAAACGCCGTATCATTATTGATAGAATAAAGCAAGGAGTATTTATCCCCGCTGCCACTCAATATATTTTCTCAAAATTTTACGATGACAAAGGTACAAATCGGTCCATTTGGGCAAAGGAAGATATGGAGTCGTATCATAAATACATTATATGTATGTTAAACGAATATTTACCTGAATACAATCAATAAAGGCATGGACTATAGATTTTCATTTACAGATCTTTTCACAAGGGAAGTTGACTTTGACAAAGATAATCAGGTTAAAGTTTCAAGTATTGTAATACCTCAGATTCAACGACCATACGCACAAGGACGTACTGACGGAGTATGTACATACATCAGAAATATGTTTCTTGATGAAATCTTTGAAAACCTCACCAGTGGCAATGATGACATTTTCGACCTTAATTTTATATATGGCATTATAAAACCAAATAATAATGAATATAGAATGGAACTGTTGGATGGTCAACAAAGACTGACCACACTTTTCTTATTATATTGGTATATTACAAATGCAGAATTAGATATTAACCAGCCTGAAAGTAAATTTATCAGGGATTGTCTTTCAAAATTCCTTTATGAAACAAGAACAACATCTACAGTCTTCTGTCAAGAATTATCATCATACAAGGTAGAATTAGGGAATAAGACTCCCAAAGAGGTTATTCGTAATTCTAAATGGTATTTCAAATCATTTGATCGTGATAGCACAATCAGTGCAATGCTTACGATGCTCAATGCTATACATGATAGATATACACAGCAGAAACAAAGAAGTCTTTTCGCAAAACTTCAGAAGCTCCAATTCTACGTGAAGTCACTCGGGGTATTCAACCTATCTGAGGAATTATACATAAAAATGAATGCAAGAGGTTTGCAGCTAAGTCCGTTTGAAAACTTTAAAGCCGATTTGACAAATTTCATCTCACAAAAAGAATATGGTCATTTTCAAGAAATGATGCCACTATACAAAGATGGTACTGCTGATGAAGTATCGTTCCACTTCAACTTTTCTGTCAAATTAGATGCGAAGTGGGTTGACATATTCTGGAAGAATGGTGCGGAAGATTTTGATAATGCCTACATGAGCTTTTTCTCACGGTTCTTCGCTTGTAAATATATTATTGCAAGCAAGAATGATGTTAGCGACAGGGATATGCGAACCGATAAAACCATTAGGATTCTCTACACTAATGCAGAAGAACAAATAGGCGGCAATGAGTATTGGGGGTTCAAACCATTTAAAACATTATTAGATGAACACCCTGAATATGTTGAAACCTTAGACAAAGTGCTGGATGTGTTGTATTCTAACGAAAGAATAATCTATAAAAATATGCTTCCTATATGGGATAAAAATAATGAATTGGCAGGCGACGACTTCTATTGCAATACATCATCCAAGATAAGTCATATAAAACTCATTGCTTTATCGGCTGTGATTGAATATATAGAAGCAATGGATAGTTTTGACATATCT
This sequence comes from Prevotella sp. C561, assembly GCF_000224595.1. Classification (NCBI taxonomy): domain Bacteria; kingdom Pseudomonadati; phylum Bacteroidota; class Bacteroidia; order Bacteroidales; family Prevotellaceae; genus Prevotella; species Prevotella sp. C561. Next base: position 267,471 of record NZ_JH114144.1, read on the forward strand.
ACATTTGAATGTTGGATGAGAGTTGTATGGAATGTAATAGAAAATACAAACATTGATGGTCTAACCCCCGTTTCATCCTTGATTCGTAAACTCTCTATGGTCATTCACTTTGTAGCAACAAAAATGGGAACTGAAAAATCCTTCTACAAAGCATTAAGCCAATGGGGGATAGAAAATTCTACAGAAAAAGAAAATCGCGCTTTATTAGAAGAGGTTGAAAAAGCAAAACGTATTTCGGAAGATCCACTTTGGGAAGATATATGGAAAGATGTTGAAAAACACCCTTTCTTTAAGGGAATGGTAACATTCTTCTATGATCCTGCTATGTCTAAACAAGATTATGCACATAATGCAAAATTTGTGAAGAGTATGTTTGATGAGAAAGGAATCACAAAAGAATATAGAGACAAACATATCCTTATTCGAGCAATAGTAAGCCAATTTAATACATGGAATGAAGTTAATCAATTATATGTAACGGAAAGAGCGGAAAATAACAAATTCTTAAAAAATATTCTTGCATCTAATGAAAAAGTTAGAGCTATGTTTACACACATTGCAAACAATAATTCTATATTAGACGTAAAAGCGAACCTTCAGCATTATATTGATGATGCCAAGGAACCTCAAGCATGGGAGGATGCAGATACAAATGGTATCCTTGCTTTTGAAACTGCAACAAAACGTTTGCGGAAAGACATTAAAATGTATGATTGGATCTCCAAAGTAGAACGTGAACGAAATGGATGTTTCCGGGTATATTGGTTTGAGGGGCATATTATGTTTGCCATTCCAAGAAAATGGTATGCCAAAATCGCTCTTGATACAGAAAGAGCAAAGATGGCAAATGACCTTTGCGAGAGTTATGGCTTTGAATTCTGGGATGAGGAGCAGAAGGCAATGTATGACAAATACAAAGATTGCTTTGGAAACTATATCTGGATAAAACAGGACAGAGCTAATTGCACATTGTGGATACGCTTTGATTTAAATCATGAGCTAAAGATTCAAATAGAGTGTAAAACAAAGAAGTATGCAAAGGAGTTGTATGAAATATTTGACAGTACAAGTTATATAGACGAAGGGGAAAAATGTATTCAATTTGAAAACTTGACTCATTACACAAAATGTAAGACATACAACAAACTCTGTAAAGTTATAGAATCTATATATGAAGCCATACCAGAAGCTTAAAGGAAGGTTGCAATATGATGAAGAATAACAACAATCTCATCATTTACCAAGACGACAATGGCTTGATAAAGGTTAATGTGCGCTTTGCTGACGAAGATGTATGGCTCACGCAAGGGCAATTGGCAGAGATTTATGATACAACACAACAGAATATCGCCCTACATATCAAGAATGTCTATGCCGACAAAGAATTGGCAGACGAGGCAACTCACAAGAAATACTTGTTAGTTCGACAGGAAGGCAATCGCAATGTCCAGCGCAATATCGACCACTACAATCTTGATATGATCATTGCGCTGGGCTATCGAGTGCAATCGCAAGTAGCAACACGCTTTCGCCGTTGGGTTACCGAGCGACTGCATGAATATATACAGAAGGGATTTGCGATGGATGATGATCGGCTGAAACAAGGAGGCAACCGCTATTTTCGTGAATTGCTACAACGCATTCGAGATATTCGGGCATCAGAGCGCAACTTTTATCAGCAGGTAACAGACATCTACGCCACGTCTGTGGATTATGACCCGCGCACTGACCTCACCCACACATTCTTCGCTCCTGTGCAGAATAAACTCCACTATGCCGTACACGAACACACGGCTGCAGAAATTATCTACGACCGTGTGGATAGTGAAAAACCCCTCGTTGGCATGACCAATTTCAAAGGCAACTATATTACTAAGGATGATGTAAAGATAGCTAAGAATTACCTCACCGAAAAAGAACTGCAACGGCTCAACCTACTTGTGTCGCAATTTTTAGACTTTGCCGAGTTCCAAGCCCTTGAAGAACGTCCCATGCATATGGCAGATTGGATTTCAGCTCTTGACAACCAAATCATAGCTCTGCAACGCAAACTGTTGGAAGGAAAAGGATGTGTATCGCATCAAGAAGCAATAGAAAAAGTCGAGCGAGACTTCAATATATACCGCCAAAGAGAAATGGCTCAACTTGAAAGCGACTTCGACAAAATGGTAAAGCGACTTCCCAAAGGAGGACAGAATCCTCTTCTAAAAGAATAATATTCTTTTATTTGAAAACTATTATGATGTAACTTTTCCTTGATAATGAAGTTTTTGATTTTAAAACATTAAACACGTGTTCTGACGAGAAGTAATTGAAAATAAATATGGCACATAACCCCAAACTCAATGTTTACATAATTAGTCTTAAGCCTAAAAAGCAAGATGAAAATAAAACCTTTAGAGAATTTTTGAAAGAAAAATATGCGAAGAACTCAGACACGTCTGATAAGGCTCTAATGATATATCTTTTTACCTCTTTCATTAATGGTGTGGGACAAGACGAATTTCATAAAGATGACAAAAGTAAAAAAGTCATTGGCATAGACGATGGTAATATGCTGCCAATGACTCTATATTCAGATACTTGGATGATAGATGGTGTTATTGAAGGAGGTAAGTATGGTATATTAAGAGAGTATCAAGACACAGAGAAAAAAGAAGGTAAGACAGAAATTAAACCGAATTATGCAGTCTTGGATAAGTATTACATACTTTTGAACCCTATCTTAAATGACAAGTATGCAGTGTTGCTAACTCAATCCTATACAGAAGAAAGTATTCAAGGTCCTATAAATGAATTCATAAGAGAATTATTGGGAGGATGTGATAATTACTTTAAGGTAGATGTGGAACCATTTGTTCCAAAACGGCTCAAAGAAAAATATGACCTCAAATCCGCAACTAAGCCCTTGAAGGTTCTTATTGCGTTTACACGTCCTCTCATTACTGAATTTGCAGATAATTTGAACTTGAAGCACCCACTTCTGCCTACAATATCCCCTTACCCCACAATGTGACTTGAGGCAATACACAATATCATTCCCATAAGTTGTAGGCACTATCCAAAATCAGTCTGGAAAACATCTGCGTAAGCATAATTACAGGTATAGATATTCAGCACATACCGCCTTGATGTCTTGATCCACTTGGCTGGTACAGAGATAAACCTGAAGACAAACGCTTTTATGCGACTTGTTACATTGAGTCCGAACTTCTTTAGTCAAGTCTTTGAATAATGGCCTTGTAAAAGTT
>NZ_JH114145.1:0-15276 GCF_000224595.1 Prevotella sp. C561
TTGTTTATGAGAAAACTAAAGAAGGGGAAAAAATGCCAAAGAACTGGCACGAACTGTAATACACTTACTATCTCCTTTCAAAGACCATATCAAGTCTATTACAACTGACAATGGTACAGAATTCGCTTGTCATGAAATGATAGCCAAAAGCCTTGGTGTTACCATATATTTTGCTGACCCATACGCTTCATGGCAGAAAGGCGCTATAGAAAATGCTAACGGACTAATTAGGCAATACGTGCCAAAAAAGAAACCTTTGAGCATATCAGCCAGCAACAAATAACTAAGTATTCAAAGAAAATTAACATGAGGCCAAGAAAGAAATTAGATTTTAAAACACCACAGGACTGCTTTTACGAACTAATTAAGTAAATTTGCACTTGCTTGTTGAATTCACGGGGTTAGTAAGTGGGTAGAAGGTGCAAAATGATGTTAAAAATGATGTGCGGTCGCTTGCGATATAAGTTTCTTTTTATATCTTTGCAAATAAGAATAATGGTTTAGCAAGATTTAGATAAGAAAGATTGTAAAGACGATTAATCTGTAAAAGCATTGCAAGTGGATGTGATGCCGACAGTTTATACGGCATAAAAATATTATTGTAGAATTTAATAAAGAGTAAAGAATTATGGCAACAGTTTATGATTTTAATTTGAAGGACAAGAAGGGTAATGAGGTAAGTCTTGAGACATATAAGGGTAAGGTACTCCTTATTGTAAACACAGCAACGGGTTGTGGCTTCACTCCACAGTATGAGGAGTTGGAGGCAATGTACCGCAGTCTGAAAGAGAAGGGTCTTGAGATTCTCGATATTCCATGTGATCAGTTCGGTCATCAGGCTCCAGGTACAGACGAGGAGATTCACGAGTTCTGTACAGCAAAGTTTGGAGCTGATTTCCCACAGTTCAAGAAGAGTGATGTGAACGGTGCTAACGAGCTTCCTCTTTACACATGGTTGAAGAGCGAGAAGGGCTATGCTGGTGGCGCATACGAGGAGAAGTTGGCTGCTATAATGGAAGACCTTTATAACAAGGCAAACACAGAGCCTCGTAAGCAGAACGACATTCAGTGGAATTTCACCAAGTTCCTCATTAACCGCAATGGCGAGGTTGTTGCACGCTTCGAGCCTACAGTAGACCTCAAGGAGGTTCAGAAGGCTGTGGAGGCTGAGCTCTAATCAATAGCTGATAAGTAAGTTTTAATAGTTCCTTGTGGGACAATCTTTTAGGAGTTGAAGGTTTTAGTGGGGTTAAGCCATTACTGTTTCTTTTCGGAGGGCAGCAATGCAAGGATATGAATGGTATCGGCTTAACCCCTACTAATTCCTTTCGCTCCTTTTTCATTAGGACAATTTGGAGTGAGAATGGCTATAGATATAGAGGCATTTCGCAAAGAAGTCTATGAGGTTGTGGCGTCTATTCCGAGCGGTTGCGTATTGAGTTATGGGCAGGTAGCGTGGCTTGTTGGTTGTCCCCGACATGCTCGTTTAGTGGGGAGGATGCTTCATGGCGTATCTGAAACCGAACATTTGCCATGTCATCGAGTCGTAAATAGTAGTGGACGTACGGCTCCTTGCTGGGAAGAACAGCGTGGGCTTTTAGAGGCAGAAGGGATTACTTTCCGTCCAAACGGCTGTGTAGATATGAAGAAATGTCAATGGAAACTGGAAGAATAAGACTGTTGTGGTCTTTTTTCCATTTGTAGCATACAACCTTATATAAAGTGATAGTTATGAGCGTAAAGCTCTTTCTTTTTGATTTAAGTCCGTCATTCCTTTGTTAACTGAAATAAAAGCATTAATTTTGTAGGCATAAAAAGAAAAGCAAATGCAGGCAATGATTTTTGCAGCCGGACTCGGTACCCGTTTGAAACCGCTTACTGACACAATGCCAAAAGCGTTGGTAAGGGTGGGAGGTGCGCCACTGCTTGAGCATGTAATCAGGAGATTAATAGATGCTGGATGCAGTCGTATGGTTGTCAATGTACATCATTTTGCAAACCAGATAACAGACTATTTGGATGCACACCACTATGGTGTGGACATCTATGTGTCTGATGAAACAGAGCAGCTCCTTGATACCGGTGGTGGTATCAAGCGAGCTGCTTCGCTTTTTAATCGGCAACTACCAGTGTTGATACACAATGTTGATATATTAAGTAATGTGGATTTAGCTGCTTTCTATCGTCATGCTTTGGAGATAAAGGCCGATGCCTTACTACTGGTAAGCCGTCGTGTGACGCAACGTTACTTGATATTCGATAGCAATATGCGCTTAGTAGGATGGACGAATGTGGCTACAGGCGAGGTAAAATCACCTCATGACGAGATACGTCAGCTACATTTTGTATCACCGACAGATGCTGAAAGTTCTTATTTTCAGCATAGTTGCTACCTCTGTGCCTTCTCTGGTATTCACGTGTTAGCACCTTCTGCGGTACAAGCTGTTGAGGCTGTTGATGAGGATAAGTTCCCAATTATGGAGTTCTACCTTAACAACTGTGACAGACTGGATATCCGTGGAGAGTTGAAGACCGACCTCCATCTGCTTGATGTAGGCAAACTCAACAGTTTACAAGCTGCTGAAGACTTTATAGCAAATTCAGAGTATCGAAGCTCCAAGACGGAGAACTGATATTCTTTAAATATATTCATTTACATGCAACAGAAGATTATCATTTTGGATTTCGGCTCACAAACGACCCAGCTTATAGGCCGTCGTGTGCGTGAGTTGGATACCTTCTGCGAGATCCTTCCTTACAACAAGTTCCCGAAGGACGACCCCTCTGTGATTGGTGTTATCCTTTCTGGTTCACCTTACTCCGTACATGATCCAGAGGCGTTTAAGGTAGATCTCAGTCAATTTATCGGTAAGATACCTGTCCTTGGCATCTGTTATGGGGCACAGTACATCTCTCATTCAAATGGAGGTAAGGTTGAACAGACGGGTACACGTGAGTATGGTCGTGCCAACTTAGAGTATATCGACCTTAACAACCGCCTTTTTGCAGGCTTTGAGAAAGGCTCGCAAGTATGGATGAGTCACGGTGATACGATTACCGCAATCCCAGAGGATTACGACATTATAGCTTCTACAGGCGACGTTAAGTATGCTGCTTTTGCATCAAAGACACAGCCTGTATGGGCAGTGCAGTTCCACCCAGAGGTTTACCACTCATTGCAGGGTAAGCAGCTGTTGGAGAACTTTGTTGTGAATATCTGTGGTAGCAAGCAGGAGTGGAGTGCAGCTTCATTCGTAGAGAGTGCTGTTCAGGAGATTCGAGAGCAGGTGGGTAATGACCGTGTTATCCTTGGTCTTTCTGGTGGTGTTGACTCTTCTGTTTGTGCAGTATTGCTCAATAAGGCTATCGGTAAGAACCTTACTTGTATCTTCGTAGACCATGGTATGCTCCGTAAGAACGAATTTACAAAGGTGATGGAAGCTTATAAGGGACTTGGCTTGAACGTTATCGGCGTTGATGCATCAGAGCAGTTCTTTAAGGATTTAGCTGGTGTTACCGACCCAGAGCAGAAGCGTAAGATTATTGGTCGTGACTTTGTTGAGGTGTTTAATGCTGAGGCTAAGAAGATTACCGATGCTAAGTGGCTCGCACAGGGTACTATCTACCCAGACCGTATTGAGAGTCTTAGTATTACAGGTATGGTTATCAAGAGTCATCATAACGTAGGTGGACTTCCTGAGGAGATGCATCTTCAGCTTTGTGAGCCGCTCCGCTGGCTCTTTAAGGACGAGGTTCGCCGTGTAGGTTATGAGCTTGGAATGCCAGAGCGACTTATTAAGCGCCATCCATTCCCAGGTCCTGGTCTTGCCGTTCGTATCTTAGGTGACATCACACGGGATAAGGTGCGTATCCTTCAAGATGCTGATGACATCTATATTGAGAAGATGCATAACTACACAATGCCTGATGGTACAAGTCTTTACGACCATGTTTGGCAGGCTGGTACAGTGTTGCTTTCTACCATTCGTTCCGTGGGAGTGATGGGTGATGAGCGTACCTACGAGCATCCTGTTGCTCTTCGTGCCGTTACGTCAATGGACGCAATGACAGCAGACTGGGCCCACCTCCCTTATGATTTCATGGCAGATGTGTCTAACGAAATCATTCGCAAGGTGAAAGGAGTTAACCGTGTATGTTACGATATCTCCTCAAAACCACCTTCAACAATCGAGTGGGAGTAAGATAGAAAATAATCAAAATAAAAGGATAGGGGCGCAGTTGCGTCCCTATTTCTTTTTATACTACATTATATAAGGGTATGAACGACCAAAGAGAATGATGTTTAGAAAGGTTGATTTTATCGTTTATTACGTTGGTAATCAGTCTGTAAACTGATGTTGAGATTACTGGGGAAAGATATAGCATACCCTTGACAGCGAATTTCTTTTCATAAAGAAAAATATTTTCAGTCGTGAAGAAAAATAATGTTTGTCGTGAAAAGAAACATTTCTTATCATGAAAATAATTCGGAGAGAACGTTTGGTTAGTTGAATGGCGAGTGAAAGTTATACTCTTTTGCAAGCTGTTTAGGCTATTATAGAAGGCCAATATAAGGAAGAAAACGAGGTATGAATGAGGCCTTTCGATGATGTTAATGAGTAGAGATAAGCATTAGAGCCAATAAAAAAGTCCGAAGACTCATATTGAATCTTCGGACCGATTATGTCTGTTTATCAGATAGTTGCTTACTTGTTCTTCAGTAAGTCGCGAATCTCAGAGAGCAGTTTCTCCTCGTTAGTTGGCTCTGGATCAGGTGCTGGAGCAGCTGGTTCCTCTTCCTTCTTCTTAGAAAGCTTGTTGATAGCCTTAACCATTAAGAACACACAGAAAGCAATGATGAAGAAATTAAGTAATGTCTGTAAGAAGTTACCATAGTTGATGGTAGCTGGTGCAGGAGCAGTCACACCAGGAATCTCTACTGCAGGCAGCGTCCATTTCAAGTCTGAGAAATTAACACCACCGATAAGCCATCCGATAGGAGGCATGATGATGTCGTCTACAATAGATGAAACAATCTTGCCGAATGCACCACCGATAATTACACCGACAGCCATATCAACTGCGTTACCCTTTACTGCGAATTCCTTGAATTCTTGAATAAGTTTGCTCATAATAAATGTTGTTGTTAATTTAATTGTTCGTCTTGCGTGCTAATACTAATACCCTTTCTTTTGTTATATAGACTTTGCAATCTTGGTTTAATGTATTGCATAGAATTGCCTATGTGTGCGAAACGAGTTATTTTTTATAATATTTAATACGCTAAGCGACTGCAAAAATAAAAAAAATTGTATCTTTGCAATCGTAACAGATAAAATGTTTCAATCGAAAGGTAAAAGAATTTAGTTTTTATACACTTTTATAAATAAATTAAAGTAAAATGGTAAATGTAGCTATTAACGGCTTTGGCCGTATTGGTCGTCTCGCATTCCGTCAGATGTTCGAGGCTGAAGGTTATGAGGTTGTTGCAATTAACGACTTGACAAGTCCTAAGATGCTTGCTCATTTGTTGAAGTATGATACCGCTCAGGGTGGCTTCGCTGGTAAGTTCGGTGAGGGTAAGCACACTGTAGAGGCTACTGAGGATTCTATCATCGTAGATGGTAAAGAGATCAAGATCTCTGCTGAGAAGGACGCTGCTAACTGCCCATGGGCTGCTAACAACGTAGACGTAGTTCTCGAGTGTACAGGTTTCTATACATCTAAGGAGAAGGCTTCTGCTCACCTCCAGGCTGGTGCTAAGAAGGTAGTTATCTCTGCTCCTGCAGGTAACGACCTCCCAACAGTTGTTTTCAACACAAACCACAAGACTTTGAAGGCTGAGGATACAGTTATTTCTGCAGCTTCTTGTACAACAAACTGCTTGGCTCCTATGGCTGCTGCATTGAACGCATACGCTCCAATCCAGTCTGGTATCATGTCAACAATCCACGCTTACACTGGCGACCAGATGATTCTTGACGGTCCACAGCGCAAGGGTGACCTCCGTCGTTCACGTGCAGGTGCTTGCAACATCGTTCCTAACTCAACTGGTGCTGCTAAGGCTATCGGTCTTGTAATACCTGAGTTGAACGGTAAGTTGATTGGTTCTGCACAGCGCGTTCCAACTCCAACAGGTTCTACAACTATTCTCGTTGCTGTTGTTAAGGGCAAGGACGTAACTGTTGAGGGTATCAACGCTGCTATGAAGGCTGCTTCAAACGAGAGCTTTGGTTATACTGAGGATCAGATTGTTTCATCTGATATCGTAGGTATGCGTTTCGGTTCTTTGTTCGATGCAACTCAGACTATGGTAAGCAAGATCAGCGATGACTGCTATCAGGTTCAGGTTGTTTCTTGGTACGACAATGAGAACTCTTACACTTCTCAGATGGTTCGTACAATCAAGTACTTCGCTGAGTTGAAGTAATACCAACCGAAAGGTCATCTGCAATCCTCTCTTGCGTAGAGAGTGGTTGACGGATAAAATAATAGTCCCTGTCAGCTTGCTGGCAGGGATTTTTTTGTTATCTTTGTGACATGAAGAACGAGTTTACAGGTGAGAGTACTGTTGTTGGCACTGCTTCCGACAAGCGTATGATAACTATTCTTGGACCTACAGCATCGGGAAAGACCGACCTTGCTGCGCATTTAGCTGCTCGGCTCAATGCTGAAATTATCAGTGCTGACAGTCGTCAGGTCTATCGTGGCATGGATATCGGTACGGGCAAAGACTTGGCTGATTACACGGTTGCAGGACAGGCAATACCTTATCACCTTATAGATATATGTGAACCAGGAACGAAGTATAATCTCTTTCGCTATCAGCAGGATTTCCTTGATAGTTATGAGGATATACGGAGTAGGGGAGTGCTGCCCATTCTCTGTGGTGGTACTGGCCTTTATATTGAAGCAGTACTGAAGGGGTATAGTCTGTCACCAGTGCCGCAGAACCCTGAACTCCGTAAAGCGTTAGAAGACAAGACACTTGAGGAGCTGACCACGATGTTAGTTGAGTTGAAGGAAAAGAATCATTCTGTCATGCACAACAAGACGGACGTAGACTCTTGTCAGCGGGCTATTCGTGCGATTGAGATAGAGACCTATAATCTAACTAAGCCAACGGAGGAACGACAATGTCCGCCAATAGACTCATTAATAATAGGTGTAGACATCGACCGTGAGGCACGAAGAAAGAAGATAACCACCCGTCTGAAAACTCGTCTTAAAGAGGGAATGGTTGAAGAGATAGAAGGATTACTGAAGCAGGGCATACCTGCTGACGACCTTATCTATTATGGTTTGGAATATAAGTATGTGACAGAATATCTCATAGGGAGGCTGTCTTACGACGAAATGTTCCGACAGTTAGAGATAGCCATACATCAGTTTGCTAAACGACAGATGACGTGGTTTCGTGGTATGGAGCGTCGTGGATTTACAATCCATTGGGTCAATGCTGCGCAAAAGATGGAAGATAAAGTAGAAGAAATTATAAAGTTATGGTAGAGGAAGGAAGATGGGGGATTATTTATTGCCCTAAAAACGGATTGCTTAGTAGCCCAGAAAAACGCTGGGAACATACAGAACGCTGTCTACTATCGCATGGTATAGAGTTTGACATGGTGCAGAGTGAGAACCCACGAAGCGTAGATCGTTTGGTGCGTATGCTGGTTAGTAATGGCTACAAAACTATTATCATCTATGGTGGAGACTCAGCACTGAATGATGCGGTCAACTATCTCATGCTGTTAGAGCCAGAAGAGCGGGATAAGATAACATTGGGTGTTATCCCGAATGGTGTGTTGAACGACTTTGCTCACTTCTGGGGTTTTGACGAGTCACACGTGGAGCAGACGATTAAGTGGCTCAAGCAGAAGCGTGTAAGACGAGTGGATATTGGCTGTATTCGCTATGAGAATAAGAAGAATGAGCGTTGTCGTCGATATTTCCTCAACTGTGTGAACATAGGTATGGTGGCTAATATCATGAGTATGCGCCGTCGTATGCGCCATCTCTTTGTGTCGCGTACAATCTCCTTCATCCTTTCTTGCATCCTACTTCTCTTCCAACGGATTGATTATCTGATGTCGTTAAAGATTAATACGGATGCTATCAAGCAACGACTGATGACGGTCTGCATAGGAAATGCCCAAGGATATGGACAGACACCGAATGCTGTCCCTTATAATGGGTTGCTCGATGTCTCCATTGTATCGCAACCAAAGATGTGGCAAGCAATAGAGGGTATGTATCTCTTGTTGCGGGATAAGATACTAAATCATCGTAATGTCTTACCTTATCGTACGCAGGAGTTGAGCGTACAGTTATCGGAACACACACCAGTAAGTGTTGACGGACGACTCTTAAATGGTACTCCTGTCGGCACATTCACGATTGGCGTAGAAAAAGAAGTTATCAATTTCCTCATTCCAGATTAGTCTTTTGAGGGGCTACTGGATTGTTGAGGGCTTTCGTACTACAGATTGTTTCTCCCGTAGGGCGGCTCCGTCTGTGACGAATTACCTGCGATATTCCGTGAGAGATAATCGCTGAGAAGGCTCTATAAGAATACTGATAGAGGGAGAAAGAATACTAAGCATATTGGAAGAAATTGTAAGAATATTTCAGTAATTGTGCTCCTCTCTATTTGGAAAGGGGCCGAGTAAGAGAATAGAATATGCCCTTCTACGTTCAAGAATATGCCCTTCTTGCACGTAGAAGAGCCTTTTCTTGATGCAAGAAAGGCGTCTTCTTTATTGTAGCTTGTAATGTGCTGAATTATTGCAGGTTATAAACTTTGTTTTAAGAAATGTTCTGCTGCTTTGTAGAGGGAGTTTGGTTGATTGTGTTGTAAATATATTTCACTGTTCTAATGGCTCTTCTGATGTGTGGATTGGAATGTTTATTGTTCTGCTGAAATATGGAGTGATAAACTAAAACTCTTATATCATAAGGCACACAGAGTTACGGAGAGGACAGAGGTAAACGCAATAACACGGAGGTGCCGATGGCACAAAGAGCAACGGAGGTGTAGTGTATAGATTTCTGATAACTTTTGAAATAAATGCTCTGGGTATAGAATCTCTAAAAAAACAGGCAACCTATCTCCGTCGCTCCACGCACCGACGGTGCCTCCGTGACTACCGATGATGTGTTTTGATACCCCTCCGTATTCTCCATTTCTCTGTGTGACATTTTGTTAGAGACCTAAGTTTAGGCGAATCATTATCATTCCAAAAATCTGAAGAACCATGTTTATCACATCACTTGAAAAGAGGAATGAGTGAGTGGGAGGTTTCAGTACAACAGGTGTGGATGGTTTACATACATGACACAGGGGTGTGGCGTTGATGCAGTTAAGTAGTGATTATTCTACAATCTACTATTGTGACTCGTGCAGTCTTTTGTTATTTAAAATCTTATACAATACCCCAAGCGAATAAGGTTTACTTGTTGGAGCGTGATGGTATTTGTCAATGCGATAGGAGATGGTCTAATTAGTCTAAATCCATTCAAGCCCAGAAGAACTGGTTGATAGCAAAAATAATTTTGCTGTCATTCCTGTCATACTTAGTAAGAAGCTAACAGTTTAGTTGTCAATGAGTTTTATGTAAATGTTAAAATGACAGCAAAATGAAAATAAAAAAACTTGTTATTTGCGTAGTTTTATTCTTCAAATACCGTAAAGTTTAATCACTCCAAAACATAGGAAACAACTAATATTTCCTGAGACAATAATGGGCAGCAAACAAGAGGAAGATTTTATCGAACATTAATAATTGAAAATATTATCTTACTTTATGGTGTCATTATGAAAAATATTTGTATCTTTGGAGTGCCGAACGGCAAAGTCTGTAAAGACTTCTACCAAAGGACAATTAAAAACCAAACAATAAACCTTAAAAGACATGAGCTACTTAAAATTTGAAAAAGCTCTGATGACCAATCTTCAAGATTCGCTTCCCAGAGAGTTATTGCGAACAAATCGCTCTGGTGCCTACTCTTGTTCGACGATTGTTGATTGTAACACACGCAAGTACCATGGCCTGCTTGTAGTACCAGTTCCTGAATTGGACGATGAAAACCATGTACTTCTAAGTTCTCTCGACCCTACCGTCATTCAGCATGGTGCCGCTTTCAATTTGGGTTTGCATAAGTATCAGGGCAATAACTTTAGTCCGCAAGGGCATAAGTATATCCGTGAGTTCGACTGTGATACTGTGCCTACTACGCTTTATAGAGTAGGTGGTGTCTTATTAAAGAAAGAGGTGGTCTTTCAGCACTATGAAGACCGTATCTTAATTCGTTACACCTTATTAGAGGCACATTCAAAGACAACCTTGCAGTTCCGTCCATTCCTTGCGTTCCGCAGTGTGCGCCAGTTTACCCATGAGAATGGTGCTGCCAACCGCTCGTATGAGGTTGTCGATAATGGAATCAGCACTTGTATGTATGCTGGTTATCCATCGCTTTATATGCAGTTCTCTAAGAAGAATGAGTTTCACTTTGAACCTTACTGGTATCGTGGATTGGAATATCCGAAGGAGCAGGAGCGTGGTTACGCTTCTAACGAGGACCTTTATGTCCCTGGCTACTTTGAGATGAATATCAGTAAAGGCGAGAGTATTGTCTTTGCAGCATCTACAGCAGCGTGTCGCCCATCAACTCTGAAGAGTCTGTTTGATAAGGAGGTGGAGTCTCGTAGTCCACGTGATAATTTCTTCCATTGCCTTGTCAATGCTGCTCATCAGTTCCATAACCGTTCGAAGAAAGATGAACGTTATATCCTTGCTGGCTATCCATGGTTTAAGTGTCGTGCCCGCGACCAGTTCATTGCTTTGCCAGGACTGACCTTGAGTATCGAAGAACAAGATTACTTCGAACTCGTGATGCAGACGGCAGCAAAGGGCTTACGTGAGTTTATGGAGGATAAACCAGTCAGCGTGGAGATATACGAGATGGATAAACCTGATGTTCCGCTCTGGTGTGTATGGGCAATACAACAGTATGCAAAGGAAGCTGGCAAGGGACGTTGTAGAGAACTCTACATGGATTTGATACGTGATATTGTTGATTATCTTCTTGCAAGTAAGCATCCTAACCTCACTTTAGACGAGAATGGATTGCTTTATGCAGATGCGAAAGGAGAAGCAATAACATGGATGAACTCCATGAACAATGGTCAGCCGGTTGTTCCTCGCTCTGGATATATCGTTGAGTTTAATGCTCTTTGGTATAACACGCTGCGCTTTACGGCCTCTATGGAGAGGGAATGTGGCAATGAAGAGCGTGCAATAGAGTTAGAGGCACTTGCTGAGAAATGTAAGGCTTCATTCGTTGAGACATTCCTCAATGAATATGGCTATCTTTATGATTATGTTGATGGTAAGATGTTAGACTGGAGTGTACGCCCTAATATGGTGTTCGCTGTGGCACTTGACTATTCTCCACTTGACCAGAAGCAGAAGAGGGGAGTGTTAGATGTATGTACACGAGAGCTGCTTACGCCAAAGGGATTGCGTTCGCTTTCTCCAAAGAGTGGTGGATACAATCCGATGTACACGGGTCCACAGAGTCAGCGTGACCTTGCTTATCATCAAGGGACAGCTTGGCCGTGGTTGGGTGGTTTCTATCTTGAGGCCTGCTTGAAGCTTTACAAGCAGACACGTCTGAGCTTTGTAGAACGCCAGTTGGTAGGTTATGAAGACGAGATGATTAACCATTGTCTCAGTACGCTACCTGAGCTCTTCGATGGCAATCCACCATTTAATGGGCGTGGAGCAATCTCCTTTGCCATGAACGTAGCCGAAGTGCTTCGTACGTTAGAATTACTTGAGAAGTTTAAGTTTTAAGAGGAGGGACTAATATGAAAGTTTTAATGTTTGGATGGGAGTATCCTCCTCATGTATATGGCGGTTTAGCAACAGCTAATTTTGGTATTTCAGAAGGTCTGCATGCGCAGGGCGATGTTGAGACTATCCTCTGCTTGCCACATCCTTTTGGTGATGAAGACCATACATACGCTGAGATTGTGGCAATGAATCATGTGCCAATCGCTTATCGTGAACTTGGCTATGATTATGTGAAGGAACGTCTTGGTAATATTATGTCGCCAGAACTTTACTTCAAGTTGCGTGAGCACATCTATGCCGATTTCAATTATATGAACGTCAACGACCTTGGTGCAATGGATTTTGCGGGAGGTTATCCTGCTAATCTACATGAAGAGATTAATAATTATTCGATTATTGCAGGTGTTGTTGCACGTACATACGATTTTGATATTATCCATGCACACGACTGGTTGACATATCCTGCTGGTATTCATGCTAAGCGTGTGTCTGGTAAACCTTTGTGTATTCATGTGCATGCAACCGATTTCGACCGCTCACGTGGTAAGGTTAATCCTACTGTTTATGGTATCGAGAAGGATGGTATGGACAATGCTGATTGCATCATGTGTGTGTCTGAACTTACACGGCAGACCGTTATCAATCAGTACTATCAGGACCCACGCAAAGTGTTTACAGTTCATAATGCCGTTTACCCTTTGCCACAGGAGATAGTAGACATTCCACGTCCTGACCATAAGGGAAAGGAGAAGATTGTTACTTTCCTTGGTCGTCTGACAATGCAGAAAGGTCCAGAATACTTTGTTGAGGCTGCCAATATGGTACTTCATCGTACACGTAACGTTCGTTTCTGTATGGCTGGTTCAGGCGATATGATGGACCAGATGATTTATCTTGCTGCCGAAAGAGGTATTGCCGACCGCTTCCATTTCCCTGGTTTTATGCGTGGAAAGGAGGTTTACGAGTGTCTTAAAGCATCTGATGTCTATGTTATGCCGTCAGTCAGTGAGCCTTTCGGTATCTCTCCTTTGGAGGCCATGCAATGTGGTACACCAAGTATTATCTCTAAGCAGAGTGGCTGTGCAGAAATACTTAGCAACTGTATTAAGGTTGACTATTGGGATATTCATGCGCTCGCTGATGCTATCTACTCCATTTGTCATAATGAGAGTCTCTTCGATTACCTTGCTGAAGAGGGTAAGAAAGAGGTTGACCAGATAACATGGGAGAAGGTTGGTGCATGGATTCGTGAACTTTATCTTCGCACTTTGGGCTGGCAATAGCGGGCATGAGAGAACTAATAACCTTTTAAAACTAAAACAAAAAGATAATGAAAACAATCTGTTTATATTTCGAGATACACCAGGTAATTCACCTGAAACGCTACCGCTTCTTCGATATTGGTACCGACCATTATTATTATGACGATTTCGAGAACGAACGCTCAGTATCGGAAATCGCTGAGAGAAGCTATATGCCTGCATTGGACACGCTGCTGCAGATGATTAATGACAATGGGAAAGCATTTAAAGTGGCCTTCTCTCTGTCGGGTGTGGGTATTGAACAACTCGAGGTGCATGCTCCACAAGTGCTTGAGAAATTGCAGGAACTGAACAATACGGGCTGTGTGGAATTTCTTGCTGAGCCTTATTCTCATGGTTTGGCATCATTGGCTAACGAGGAGAGCTTTAAGTCTGAAGTGAAACGGCAGGCCCAGAAGATTAAAGAATACTTTGGTCAGACTCCAAAGGTGTTGCGTAACTCTTCACTCATTTATAGTGACGACATTGGTTTGATAGCTTCCCAGATGGGTTTCAAGGGAATGTTGACAGAGGGCGCAAAGCATGTCTTAGGTTGGAAGAGTCCACATTATGTATATAACTGTGCTCTCGCCCCTAACCTAAAACTTCTGTTGCGTGATGTGAGATTGAGTGATGATATATCATTGCGCTTTAATAATTCAGACTGGGAGGGGTATCCTTTGTTTGCTGATACGTATATGGCAGAGATTGCCGCACTTCCAAATGAAGAGCAAGTGATTGGTATCTTCATGAACCTTTCAGCCCTCGGTATCGAACAGCCTTTGTCAAGTAATATCCTTGAGTTCTTTAAGGCGTTACCTGCTTGTGCTAAGCAACAGGGTATTACCTTCTCTACTCCAACAGAGATTTGCATGAAGTTGAAGAGTGTTGACAGCCTTTATGTGCCTGACACATTGAGTTGGATGGATGAAGAACGTGATGTCAGCACATGGTTGGGTAACCCAATGCAGCGTGAAGCGTTCAACAAGTTGTATAGTATTGCTGATCGTGTACGTATTGCTAACGACCCACGTATCAATCAGGATTGGGACTATCTGCAGGCAAGTGACAACTTCCGCTTTATGTCGACCAAGCCTTCACGTGTTGGAATGGACCGTGGTATCTATGACAGTCCATTTGATGCTTTCACTAACTATATGAATATTCTCGGTGATTTCCTAAACCGTGTCAATACGCTTTATCCTGCTGAGATAGACAATGAGGAGTTGAATGGATTGCTAACTACTATTCGCAATCAGGGTGATGAGATTGAAATGAGAACGAATGATATTAGTAATCTTCAAGCAAAGGTTGAGAAGTTGGAGGAAGAAGGTGACAAACTTCGTGCGCAGTTAGAGAAGAAATCGCCTGCCAAGAAGGCTGCTACATCTAAAGCTACAGCTAAGAAGTCTGCCAAGAAAGCTCCTGCTAAGAAGGCCGCTTCGCCTGTTAAGGAAGAAGTTAAGGCTAAGTAAGACTTTTATATAACATACATAAAACGCTCATATAGCATGCGGTCTCATTTTATCCGCTATGTTATATGAGCGTTTCTTTTATACCCTTTAAGGCTATGTCTACATTTCATGATAAAATAAAATGCTGCTAAAATCGGACTTATATGACAAAAAGAGTCCTACAATCTCTTTTCCTCTATGCCTTCTATTTGGCTTTGTGCCTTTATGTCTATATACGTTCTTGCTACTAAATAATGCCTGTTTATTCTCCTGTCAATTTAATAATTTTAGTTTATTCTATAATTTTTCTGTAGTTTTCTTTGCTGTTTTAATATCTTTTATTACTTTTGCAGTCGAAACAGAGAATAACGACAATGATTCAGACAATAAATATTAAAACCACAACGAACAGCGCCTTTTATGATAAAGGTGTTGTTGCTGTCGTACCTGTAGCTGAATCATTAAGTACTGAGAGTAAAAAAGATGAAAGAAATATTGCAAAATATTTGGTAGTTCCAAATATTTGTATACTCTCTCTCTCTCTCTCTCTCATATAGGCCAGGCCTAACCTCCCTACTTTTTTCTTCACGCATACGCGCGCGAGGCGTGCCGTGCAACCCCTGTAAACAAAGGACTTTTCGGAGTTTCCTTTGTTCGCTTTTTTGT
>NZ_JH114145.1:15693-98539 GCF_000224595.1 Prevotella sp. C561
TATGTCTATATACGTTCTTGCTACTAAATAATGCCTGTTTATTCTCCTGTCAATTTAATAATTTTAGTTTATTCTATAATTTTTCTGTAGTTTTCTTTGCTGTTTTAATATCTTTTATTACTTTTGCAGTCGAAACAGAGAATAACGACAATGATTCAGACAATAAATATTAAAACCACAACGAACAGCGCCTTTTATGATAAAGGTGTTGTTGCTGTCGTACCTGTAGCTGAATCATTAAGTACTGAGAGTAAAAAAGATGAAAGAAATATTGCAAAATATTTGGTAGTTCCAAATATTTGTATACTCTCTCTCTCTCTCTCTCTCATATAGGCCAGGCCTAACCTCCCTACTTTTTTCTTCACGCATACGCGCGCGAGGCGTGCCGTGCAACCCCTGTAAACAAAGGACTTTTCGGAGTTTCCTTTGTTCGCTTTTTTGTATCCCTACGTAAACGAAATAAGAAGAAATTAAGCACGAAATAATAACTATTTTAATTGATAAAACAATGGAGAAAAAGAAACAAAAGAAGAACTATTCTGCACCTAATTGCGTAATAGTTCAGGTAAACGAAACCACTAATTTAATGGCGGGGTCTCCTTTTAATGGTCAGCATAACCCAGCAACACCTGGAGGAACCATCAGCAGTGCTAAGCAAGCACCAGCATGGCAGGGAGCTGACAATGAGAACGAAGACGATTTTTCCGCTTGGGAAGACTAACAGAGAGTTATTAACAAAGAGAACTAAGTAAAAATCAAGAAAACAATGAAACGACATTCATTCATCACACGACTAGCATCTTTGGCTGTCGTGTGTGGTTTAACATTAGCCTTCGCCTCTTGTGCAAATGATGAATTGGCACAGAACGGCAAAACCTCCACTGACGATAAAGGGTTAACCGCATTCAGTACTGGCGAACCTGCAACACGCACAACCATGGAGGCAGATGGTACATTTTATTGGGAAGCAGGCGATAAGATTTGGGTAAAGGACGATAGCGGCAATTGGAAGCAAAGTAGCAACTCGCCAACAGGCAAGACTGCCTCTTTTAAGTTCTTAATGCCTGGTAAGTACACCGCCAAATCTTCATACGAAGTTTATTACCCTGGCAAGAATGGTAGTCAAGATAAAGTAAAGATTTCAGATAAGCAGAAACAAACAGAGCCTAACACCACTACTCACTTTGGTGCATCAGGTGATTGCGGTATAGCCAAGGCAACACGCAACGCTACAAGCCACGAGTTCGAGTTCGCACTCGACCACAAGGCAGCTTACCTTGTTTTTAAGCCTTACACAAGCGATGATGTTCTAAAGTATTGCTATCTCACTAAGATAGAAGTAACATCAGATAACGACATTGCATCTACATCTACTTACACCCTTGATCCAACTGCAGATACCGGTGCAGGCGCATTAACAGGAACAGGTAATGGAAAGCAGATTGTGCTTGAAACCAAGGGTAGTGGTGCTTATGCAAATGGTTTCCCTTTGACAAACACTTCTGCTAACTTAACAACTAATGGTGCTTACATGGTTATCAAGCCCGGTACACACATATTAAGAATTCGTTACTGGGTAAAGGATGTTGCAACGAACATAGAGGGGACAATTACCAAGATCATTCCTTCTCATACCTTTGCAAAGAATGAATACGTCAACATGGAAGCTGATCTGCAAATAAAGAACTACGATGGCGACCATTATTATATGTGGGATGCAGAGAAACAATATTGGGAAGGTTATGAATGGACAAAGCACTTGTCAGGAAACACAGGTCAGTCAACTCTAAACGATAACAGTTCTCCAAATTACCCCCAGAATAACAGTGATGTGTCTCGTTGGTACCACGCGGGGGGCGGTTCAGGTCGCTTTGACGCTACCCAGAGTTGCGCAGGTCTTCCCAACGTGAACGAGATGACATGGTACGCTACAAAGGGTGATCCCCATTGGGACACAGACGAATTATGGACAACCATGGGGCATTTATATAAAGGTGGCATGTGGTTTAAGAAGAAGGCAAACATAATAGGATTCAACTCTAACACAGCCTACGACGGATCCGATTGGCGAACAAATGGCGGTGGAGCCTCCTGGTCTGTAACTCTGGCTATCCCCGATGCGGCTGACGCTGGTAATTATTTCTACCTGCCCGCCTTGGGTTACTACTACTCTGGTCGGCTGTACGACGTTGGCAGCAAAGGCTACTATTGGTCGTCAAGTGCTCTCCCATGGGGCAACAGCGCGTTCGACCTGCGCTTCTACAGTGGTACCGTCCTCGTGCGCAACGACCCCCGCTTCTACGGGTACAGGGCGGAGGTGCTTGAGTAGTTCTCGCAATTGCTCCTTTACAGGTGTCGTCCTCTAAAAGGCGAGGATTAATACGAAAAAACATGACAAAAGAGGGTGAAAATAGTCCCTTTATAAGTACTTGATAATCAGGGGGATTATAAACAGGGTACCAAGGTATGATACTTAGGGGGGCTAAGTATGATACTCAGGTACCCTAAGTATGATACTCAGGTACCCTAAGTATGATACTCAGGTACCCTAAGTATGATACTTAGGTACCCTCAGTCCCATACCGAGGGTGGCTCGAATAAGAAAATAATTTACAAATCATATTTATCAACTTTAAAACATTAATATTATGGCATTTTTTAAGAAAGTAAAGAAGAAGTTGACAGGACTATGGTATCCAGAAGCAATAACCGTTGGGAAGCCCGTAACAACCGACCAAGTGGCTGACCGATTAGCATTGATTTCGACTGTGAGTCGCGGTGATACGTATGCTGTGCTGAAAGATTTAGGCGGCGTAATGGCATCCTTTATGGCTGAAGGTCGCACGGTGAAGCTAGAGGGCGTGGGTACATTCTACTATACAATCAACGCTGATAAGGGCATTGCAAAGCCAGAAGAAGTGACGGCAAAGCAGATAAAGGGCATCCGTGTCCGCTTCATTCCTGAGACCTCACGCACACAGAGCAATAAAGTTGCCACTCGTTCGCTGGTTTCTGATTCTATCTACTGGGAAGAGTGGAAAGACGAAAATGTGAAGAAGAAAAAAGAGGAGAAAGAAAAGCAGACAGGAGGAGGAGGCCCAGTAGCAGGGCAAGAGTGAGGGATAATATTGGGCTAATAAGGCTAATGGGACTAATAGGGCCAATAAGGCTAATAGGACTAATAGGGATTAAGGCTAATAGGGCCAATATTCAAGAAAGAAAAAGTTCGGTTTTAATAATACTGAATTGATTAATTTAGTTTTAATTATGTTTCCAGCGGGAAGCCATTGATGTGATATCAATGACGATACATCGGTAATTTAATTTTCGTTTCTTGCCCCTGTCACCATCCTTGGTGTTAAGGGGCAAGTTTTTTCTTACAGTTTTCATAGATAATCAGATTCCTATTCACATGTGTTCGGGACGTAGGGAGGAGATTCCTATGAGGAAGGGTAAGGGGGCTGTTATTTACCCTCCATAGGTACACAGCACCAGCGGGAGACTTTGAGCATAACGCCTATACCTGGTATTTCTTTTAGGAGATAATACTTCTTACTTGATCGCACCAGTCGACCTGTCATCCCTTTTAATGGTCCAAACTTAACAAGAACTTCGTCCCCAGCTTTCATTTGTGCCTCGTCTGAAGATAGGAATTTACGCATCGTTATCTCTGGATTACACATCAAGCGGAACTCATACATTTGGTTATGAGGGATAAGAGCATACTCTTGTGAATCCTTAGCTTTCTTTACAACGCTAATCTTATAGTTGGCTTCCTGTACAATCTTCTGAAATGAAATTTCTTCTCTAGGTTTCTTAACAAAGATAAGATTGCGAACAACAGGACGAAGAACAGTGTGTGGTTTACCGTCTCGTCCCTCAATGTCAACATACTGTTCAGGAACGAAAGATTCCAAGTTATGACTTTTAAAATAGGTTCTGACCTCTTCAAGTTTCAGTGTGAATAGTTTCACTGCATACCACGGTGATCCGTCGTCAATGACTTCGTCTGTATAGCTTGTCGCTTTTGTCATAGTAAAGTACAAGATTTATTATTTGTTAGATGCGTAACCAATTCGCCATAATCTTCTTCCCGTCAGGTGTTAAAACACTTTCTGGGTGGAACTGTATACCATATATATTATGCGTCTTATGACGTAAAGCCATGATTAATCCTTCCTTGCTTTCAGCGATAACCTCCAAGCAATCAGGAAAGTTGGTCCTTTCTACGACCCAGCTATGATATCTTCCCACAAGGAAATGTTTAGGAAGACCGTCAAACAAAGGGGTATCAACGACTTGTGTTGTTTTTGTTGTCACACCATGAAAGACGTCAGACAAATTCTTCAACTTTGCTCCGAACACCTCGCCAATAGCTTGATGGCCCAAGCAAACGCCCAAGATAGGTTTTACGCCAGCATACCGATGAATAACATCCAATAGTAGGCCTGCTTCTGAAGGAACCCCAGGGCCTGGACTCAAAACGATACGGTCGTAAGCATTCAAGTCTTCAAGGGAGAACTGATTGTTACGAACTACTGCCACGTCAACTCCCAATTCCTTAATGAGATGAACAAGATTATAGGTGAAAGAATCGTAGTTGTCAATGATAACACAATTTGTTTTCATTCGTGTATCAACCTTTTAATCGACGAACCTTACTTTATCTTTTCAAGAAAGTCCTTCAGTAATGCAACGTCCTTTATTGCTGGTGCGCTCTCAAACTTCTCGTTCACACTGATACCATAGAACAGAGGGTGGGAGAGACCTTTGATTTTCTCAATATCTTCAGTACCAATATTTCCACTTACAAGGAAAGGAACTTTCCCGTCGTACGCTTCCAAAAAGCTCCAATCCTTTAGATGTTCTTGGAGTTCAAAGAGGAAATAATCCACTCCCTCAGCATATTCCTTGTATTTCTCTATGTCCTCACGTTTTGTGATAACAAGACGCTTCATTATCTTAATTCCCGCATGAATGTCTGGGTCAAGAGTACGACGAAGATTGTCAATCATCACGCTACTCTCGTCTCCATTGAGCTGAACAATATCAAGATTGAAATTAACAACACGTGTAACAATATTCTGTGGCATGTCATCAGCAAAGACTCCACAAAGAACAGGACCTTTTTTCTGTTGGGATAGTTTGTCTGAAGACAGGTCAGAAAGGCTACTATAGTCAGGAATTATCCCCGCACATGATGCTATTTGACTCACATAACGTTCGCTGTTAGGAATGAAATCCAATCCTATCCAGTCTATGCCAAGTTGAGAAACCTCGTGAATATTGCGGGCATCACGCATGCCACATACCTTTATAATCATATAGATATAAAATTCTCAAATACTTTTACGCTACAAACTTACATAAAATTATCGAATTATGAGCCTGTGAGATAGAGAAAAGCTTGTCTCTTCAAGGGAAAGATGGGTAAAAAGGAGCAATGCAAGAGTATTCTGATAGAATTAATACATATAAAGAAGAAATATTCTTGTAAAGAGATATAATAATATCTAATTTATATCGTTTAGAAGATATAATAACTCTCAATAATACATTTCCAGCCTATGGTAAGAATATTTACTTCAGAAGAACTTAAGCCGTCTGAGAAGACGCTTAACCTCATCCGACAGATAGCTTATACCTATCGGGTAATTAAAGTTAATGGAAAAATGCAAACCTTTTGCTTGAACTAAGTCTTATATGGAAACAATAGTATCACCTTCTCTACTCTCTGCAAACTTCCTTCATTTGGATAAGGAGATTGAAATGATTAACGAAAGTGAGGCCGATTGGCTCCACATGGATGTTATGGATGGTGTTTTCGTCCCTAATATCTCTTTTGGATTCCCTATACTTGATGCAGTCGGAAAGGTTTGTAAGAAGCCTATGGACGTTCATTTGATGATTGTTCATCCAGAGAATTATATCCAACAGACCGCTAAGTCGGGTGCTGCAATCATGAATGTCCACTATGAGGCATGTGTTCATTTACATCGAACGATACAGGCTATTCATGATGCAGGGATGAAGGCGGGTGTAACCCTCAATCCTTCAACACCTGTCAATGTACTTGAGGATATCATTGGCGACGTAGATATCGTTCAGCTCATGAGTGTTAATCCTGGTTTTGGAGGACAGAATTTCATTGAAAGCAGTATTAAGAAGGTTCAACGTCTTCGTCAACTGATAGAGCGTGAAGGTAGTAAAGCCTTGATAGAGGTAGATGGTGGAGTACAAGCAGAGACAGCCCCTCGTTTAGTGGAGGCAGGTGTCGACATACTTGTTAGTGGTAGTTATGTCTTTAAGGTAGCTGACCCAAAAGCAACAATCCACTCTCTCAAGCAGTTGCATAGATAATTATAAGGTATAAAGCGACCCTCGCTTGTTTCAACTACATTGTAGAGAAACAAGCGAGGGACATTTTATAATTAATTCAAAGAGGTGTAAATCTTTATGCTAACTGTAGGTTCACCTTGTGTTCGCGAACCATTCTTCTTAGGTTGAAGATGGCATAACGCATCCGACCAAGACTGGTATTAATGCTAACACCTGTAGTCTCAGCAATCTCCTTAAACGACATCTCTTGATAGAAACGCATAAACACTACTTCACGCTGTGTCGCTGGAAGAAGATTCATCATGCGCTTTACGTCAGAGAGCGTCTGGCTGTTAATGAACTGACACTCAATGTTGTCGATGACAGTATCGTCACCACCAACATTGGATAGGTCGTTGTCTTTGGGTGCGTCAATCACCTTGTCAGCACGTTGTGCACGATACCAATCCATGATAACGTTATGAGCGATACGCATAATCCATGCAGAGAACTTACCAGTTGGTGAGTATCTGCCCTGTTGCAACTTCGTGATAATCTTTACGAAAGTCTCTTGAAACAAGTCATCAGCAGCATCCCTATCATGCACAACGAACAGAATATACGAGAAGAGTTTCGACTGATTGCGTGACAGCAACAGGTCGAATGCATCGTTGCTTCCTTCAATGTATGACAATGCCAACTGCTCGTCGGTCATCTCATTCAGTTTCTTCATTTTTAATTCTCTTTCTTATGAAGTAGAAGTATGTCGATAGGCTTTTCTAACTTTTACAATTATTTGGTGTTGCAAATATAATCATTTTTCTCTTTTAGAGCAAATGTTTCATATAAAAAAGTCATTCGTCAAGCCATTCAATGGCCAATATGTGCTTTTTTATACCTGGTATTCCTAAGTATTTCTGTTTAATGCCTAAGAAAGCTATCTGCCGTCCATAGTTTTGTGGATTACTATCTAAGGCAATGTTTTCTTTCATTTGTTTGTTAACCATCTGAATGGATATAACCTTGTCAGGGTCTGATTCTTCTGGGCTATCAGCCAACAAGATAGCCGTATTATACGAGAAGGGAGGTTCCCATTCGGCTTGTTTGATACTTCGTTTACATGCGCCAACGATATAACCCTGTACCCAGACAGCTTTGTCTCCAAAGTTTCCTTCGATGAACTCCTCCACACTATAGACCGTCTCGTCGTCGACGGGCGTTGAAGAAGGTGTTTCTTTCTCTGTTTCTTCTTCCTGATCATTCTCGGAGGGCAGAATTGTTTTGCCACAACCTGATAGGTAGATTACGGCTAATAGTAAGATGAAAAACTTATTCAGTTTCATAGACTTAGGTTTAAAAACTGGTACAAAGATAAGTAATCATTCGTTACTTGTCAAGTAAATCAGTATTTTTCTGATGGAAGAGTAGTCTGTGTTACAGGCGACTCTAATCCTTCGAAGACTGTAGAAGTGAACTACGAATTAATCTAATTATTCGAGTAAGAGTGGTGGCAAATATGAGTTAGAATCTATGAAAGGATGAGAAACTAAAATAGAGAAGGAAAAGTATCAATTTATACGAATTTAGTTTTAATGTTAGTTGCTGTCATTTTAACATTTACTCGTATAGCATTGTAAATAAGTTATTTAGCTCTTTGAAAGTGATGACAGATATGACAGGAAACTTCATTTCTACTTTTTTCGTCTATACAGAATACGGGGAACATTCGCTAAGGATTTTGTTTAAGATGATAAAAAAAGAGGTTGGTGCAGGAAGCTACCAACCTCGAACATGATTTAGCAGAATATCTAAATCAATGAAAAACACATCGCAAATATAGGGCAAATAATGTAATAAAGCAAATTTTACCAATAAAAAAAGATGTTTTTAACATTGTAAGCGCACACATGTGTTTATGTGAACTTTGCTTATACATGTCGAAGAGGATAAATAAATGGCTATACTTTGATTAATAATTGCATATATCATAATTATTACCTATATTTGCATTGTATTTAAACCTTTATATTAATTAAACTAATTTATTATGAATCGAATTTTACGCTTTGTTTTTGTAGCAGCATTTACTGCTGTTAGTTCTTTATCATTTGCTCAGAAGACTGTGACTTTTGAGCTTTCGTCAGCTGAAAGCTATAAACAGTTTGGATTAGCGGGCCAGTCATCTCAAACATCCAATGATGGTGATTTTACAGAGGATAAGTCTGTAACTTCGGGTGATGTAAAACTCACTGTCTCTACAAGTGGAGTAAAAACTGCAAACCGAATGTGGAAAGGTTCGTTGAGAATGTATGGTGGAACACTTACTGTTGAAAGTGCTAATGACAATATAGTTAAGATAGTTTATGCAGTATCTTTCAATAATTGGGATGAGAGTAACAATGTTAATAATCAGGAACTTAAGATGACTTCGGAGAAAGATGGAAAGAACGTCTATAAATTCTACAATTGGACTGGAGTCTCAAAGAAAGTAGTCCTCAATGTAAAAAAGGCTTTTCTCAGAAGTGTTACAATAACGACAGTCTCCGCTACTGGTATTAAGAACGTTCAGACGATAGAGGTAAATGAGAAAGCACCAATCTATAACCTTGCTGGTCAGCGTGTAAGTAAGGACTACAAAGGTGTAGTTATACAGAACGGTAAGAAGTTTGTTCGGAAATAGACAGACTATCGTACTGTTGGGTAATTATCTTCTGTATAAAGTCGACCTTGACATCTGTCGATATGGAGGATACCATTTATGAATACCTCTCTTAATCTCTAATTGATAGATAAAGGGATTGTACAGGTGGTGTTGCTGCTTGATACAAGTAGTGTACATGTTGAATACCAACGATTTTGTTGTCCCTATATATTGATTGATAGAGGTTACAAAAGTAATAGGAGTACTTTTTTTCTCTCCTTTCCCTTCACCGAAAGGAGAGACATGATTAGTGAGGTTACCCCAGTGAAGGTAGCCTCACCTCTAACTCCTCGCCGATAGTAGCGGGGAGGAGAATGTGAGCTTTCTTCTATAAAGTGGCTGATAAAAGGAGATAGGACGCTAAACATGTTGGTTTAAAATATGGTATTATTTTGGTAATCACGACCATCATTGTTTGGAGAGAGGATAGAGGGGAGCGAAGAAGAGGCTCTTCTTTATTCAAGAACATGCCCTTCTGGGCTATAGAGGACGCCCTTCTTGGGGCAAGAAGGGTGTCTTCTTGAAGGCTGTGTGTAATAGTCTGATTCATTGGGCGTTATAAGCTCGTTTTAGTGAGATATGTCATTCCTGTTTTGAAGGAGACAAACTCGATGATGTGTAATGGTTTTTTATGGTGATAATGCTACCATCGAGGAGGAAGAGGAGCGTCTGAAACATCACTCGAAAAGTTGGTTGAGTAGGTGTATTCTACCTAAAATGCCATGTAATATAATGGTAGGGTAGGATCTGTAAATGGTTAGGAAAGGTTTTTACCTTTTCTATGCAAAGATGATATTGATTACTCATAAAGAGAAACCTCAGGTGCGTGTGCTAAGTAAAATAAGTCCAGCAGGGTAATCTCTTTAGTATAAGTGAATAATAGCGAACCCCTTTAACTCGTTCTGTCATATAAAAAGCGCCAAAGAATAGACATACTCTTTGGCGCTTTAATCTTATCTTGTCCTAAGTTTAGAACTCACTTGTAAAGTGGAAACGGATATGTTCAAAGTCTTGTTGTGCCATACTTAGAACGTAACCAGAGTCTGCGAGGAAGACATCACGCCCCTCAATATCCTTAGCCATATACTGGTATTTACGCTTCTTAAAGTTCTCTAACTCTGCCTCATCATCAGCCTCAATCCAGCAAGCTTTGTAGAGGTGTACTGGTTCCCAACGACATTTCGCATTGTATTCATGCTCCAATCGATACTGAATAACCTCAAACTGAAGCTGTCCAACGGTTCCCACGATACGACGGTTGTTGAATTGGTTTACGAAAGACTGTGCGACACCTTCATTCATCAGCTGTTCAATACCTTTTTGGAACTGCTTAGACTTCATTGGGTCATCGTTCTCAATATATTTGAAAAGTTCTGGAGAGAAACTTGGCAGACCACGGAAGTGGATGTTTTCTCCCTCAGTTAGTGTGTCACCAATCTTAAAGACACCACCACTATCAGGCAGACCAACGATGTCACCTGGGTAAGCCTCCTCTACAGTACTCTTACGTTGTGCCATAAACTGAGTAGGGGAGGAGAAGCGCATCGTCTTCCCGTTACGCACATGGAGGTAAGGTTGGTTGCGTTGGAACTTACCCGAACACACCTTACAGAAGGCAATACAACTGCGATGATTAGGGTCGATATTGGCTGTAATCTTAAAGATGAAGCCAGTAAACTTTGGTTCAGTAGGTTCTACAACACGTTCCTCAGCCTTAGTAGGACGTGGACTTGGGGCTATTTCAACGAAGCAATCGAGTAATTCTTGTACACCAAAGTTATTTAATGCAGAGCCGAAGAACACTGGTGCAACCTCCGCACGACGATAAGCCTCGACGTCGAAATCTGGGTAAACGCCATTTACTAATTCAAGGTCGTTGCGTAACTGTTCTGCAAACTCAGCACCTACTTGTTCATCCAAGTCATTCGAGTTGATGTCTACCTCAACCTTCTCAGTCACACGCTGTTTGTTAGGTGTGAAGAGGTTCAGCTGTTGCTCGTAGATGTTATACACACCCTTGAAACGCTGACCCTGACCGATAGGCCATGAAAGCGGGCGTACACTAATCTTGAGTTCTTCCTCCAATTCGTCTAACACCTCGAACGGGTCGCGACCTTCACGGTCCATCTTATTGATAAAGATGATAACAGGTGTGTTACGCATACGGCACACCTCCATCAACTTACGTGTCTGTGCCTCCACACCCTTGGCCGAGTCGACAACGATGATAGCCGAGTCAACAGCTGTCAGAGTGCGATAAGTATCTTCTGCAAAGTCCTGGTGACCAGGCGTATCGAGGATATTCACTTTATAATCTTTGTAGTCGAACTCCATCACAGAGGTCGATACAGAGATACCACGTTGCTTCTCGATATCCATCCAGTCAGACGTAGCCGTCTTACGTATCTTGTTGCTCTTCACCGCACCAGCAACCTGAATCTGACCACCGAAGAGAAGGAATTTCTCAGTCAAAGTAGTCTTACCGGCATCTGGGTGAGAGATAATGGCGAACGTTCGCCTGCGTTCTATTTCATTCATCTGTATTATGTTCTTTGGGAGTAAAAGTCTTGTCTACAGTTGGTTAAGCCGAAGCCAACTATTTCCCCTTTATGTTTTCAAGGAAGATGACGGCTTAACTTTATCTCATCCAACTTATTTCTTCACTCCTATTGTTTGTCTTGTTCCTGTAAGCCTTTCATGCACTTCTTAAGAGAGTCAACCCAATATGGAATCTTTATGTCGAAGGTCTCTTTAATCTTAGTCTTGTCGAGGACTGAGTAAGCAGGACGTTTAACAAGAGAAGGGAACTCGTCGCTGTGGCAAGGAAGGATGTCACATGCTGTGTTACCTGCAAGTTCTGCAATCTTAATGGTGAAGTCATACCAGCTACATACACCCTCGTTAGAGAAATGATAGGTACCATTATTCCCCTCATACTTGCGGTTCTCAACGATATCGAAGATAGCATCTGCTAAGTCGCCAGCGTAGGTAGGAGTACCACACTGGTCGAAGACAACCTTCAACTGTGGTTTAGTAGCAGTGAGATTCATCATTGTTTTCACAAAGTTATGGCCGAACTCACTGTAAAGCCATGCTGTACGAAGAATAATATGGTTGACACCAGTAGCCTGAATCTTCTCTTCTCCATGTAGTTTTGTAAGGCCATAAACACCTGTAGGAGTACCCTTCATGTCCTCTTTGCAAGGAGTGTTGTAAGGGTCGCCACCGAAGACATAGTCAGTGCTGACATGAACGAGCAAGCCACCCACCTCTTTCATTGCCTTTGCGAGGTTCTCTGGGGCAACGGCGTTGAGTAGTTCAACAATCTCGCCAGCAGTCTCAGCTTTGTCTACATTGGTCCATGCAGCGCAGTTGATGATACATTCAACCTTATTGTCATGTACCATCTTGCGGATATCCTCCAAATTAGTAATATCCAACTTAGTATATCCTTCACATACATCAGTGAAGATATAGTGGTCTTTACTCTGCTTAGAAACAAGCTGTATCTCGTTGCCAAGCTGTCCGTTAGCTCCTGTAACTAAAATATTCATACGCTATCTCCTTTATTCTTCGCCGAAGTCTAATCCTTCAGTCTTATCTTTTATGTAATAGTCTGATAACATACCAATGAAGGTTGTTATCTCGTTAAGTGCACGAGTTGTCTCTGGTGTAATTTCTTTCTTCTGCAGACGAAGCATCATCACACCATAGAGGAGGTCGAAACAAGTCTCTATCTCGCTCTTTCCTAACTGTGCAGCAACGGTCTTCAGGCGTTCGTCATTCATACGAGCCATCTTGTCTGCTGTGCGCTTAGTCTTACCTCTTAGTTCAACAATGAAAGGCAGAACACGGTAGTATTCAGCGGAATAGAAAGGAAACTTAGACGATTGCAGTAACTGTGCGTGTAGTTCTGTCAAATCCTGCATGAGCACCTTATTAATCTGCAGATGTCCACCTTCACGGCAACCCTCTTGGTTCATCATACGAACAAGGTCGCCAAACCAGTCTTCCTCTTCCTCCTTTTGCTCGTCAGTATATTGGAATTGGTCGATATATTCTTTGCGGATTCGTGTCAATGAACAGCCGTATGCACGGATAGTATCTTCTATCTGCCACATGTAAAGCAGGTATTCTGCTATGCTCTTTTTTCTTAATTCCTTCGCTACAAACATAATTATCCTTTCTCCATTAATCCGTCAATAGTTGGTAAATGATAGAGATTAAACACTGTTCCCAAAAGCATAATGATAGAGAACAGGATGACGACAGCACCTATCACCTTATTTATAATAAGGATACCATTGACATCGAACTTCCCTCTAATCTTGTCTATCAGCCATGACAAACCATACCACCATAGCAACGCACCAGCTGGGACGCAGGCAAAACCAATAATCATCTCTAATGGACGATTAGGTTGTACGAATGCAAACTGTGCGTATGATGCAATGAAAAGAAAGATAATCAAGGGGTTAGAAAGCGTTACTAAAAAGGCTGTAACACCATTGTGGAAGAGTGAACCCTTCTCTTTTCCGCTCTGGTGAGCTTTCTTCATCGGGTCTGATTTGAAACAATATACACCGAAAAGCAGCAGTAACACGCTTCCTGAAATCTGTAAGATCAACTTGTAGGTTGGATTCTCTAAAGGAGCCATGATAAAGCTCATGCCTAATCCAACAATCAAAGCATAGATTGTATCACTGATGGCAGCACCGATACCTGTTATAAAACCATACCAACGCCCCTTGTTCAAAGTGCGTTGTATACATAATATTCCAACTGGACCCATGGGAGCTGACGCTATAATACCAATGAGTAATCCCTTAAAGATAAAATCCAGTATATCTAATTGAATAGGAAATTGCATGCTTGTAATTTTGGGTGCAAAATTGCAAAAATAATACGAGATAAGCAAATTTACCTAACAAAACTTTGTGGTATTCCACTTTTTTCATAACTTTGCCCATAGTATATTCAAACTAAAAACTTATTATGTCATGGACGTAACAGAGCAGAAGCCAGTTGTAGCTGGATTGGAAAAGCCATTTGTAATTGGCTTGGACTTAGGAGGAACAAATGCTGTATTCGGTGTCGTAGATCAGCGTGGTCAGGTACTTGCCACCAATTCTATTAAGACACAAGCTTATAAAACAGTCGACGATTTTGTAGAAGCAGGTGTAGAGGCAATACGTCCTCTCGTTGCTAAATATGGTGGAATAGGTCAGTTCCGTGCTATGGGTATTGGTGCACCTAATGGTAATTTCTATCGTGGCACGATTGAGTTTGCACCAAACCTCTCATGGGGACACGATGGTGTTGTGCCATTGGGCGATATGTTCTCACAGAAGTTAGGTATTCCTGTTGGTCTTACCAATGATGCGAACGCTGCTGCTATCGGAGAGATGCAGTATGGTGTGGCACGTGGCTTGAAGGATTTCATCATGATTACCCTCGGTACAGGCGTAGGCTCAGGTATTGTTGTTAACGGTCAGATGGTTTACGGCTCTGATGGCTTTGCAGGTGAGTTGGGTCATATCATTATGGTTCGTGGAGAGAAAGGTCGTACTTGTGGTTGTGGTCGTACAGGTTGTTTGGAGACTTACTGCTCTGCAACAGGTGTTGCTCGTACCGCTCGTGAGTTCTTGCAGAATAGCAAGGAAGACTCTTTGTTGCGTGAGTTGAAACCAGAAGATATTACTTCTTTGGATGTTTCTATTGCTGCTGGTCGTGGCGATGCACTTGCTAAGCGTGTTTACGAGTTCACTGGTAATATGTTAGGTGAGGCTTGTGCTGATTTCGCAACCTTCTCTTCTCCAGAGGCTTTCATCTTCTTTGGTGGTCTAACTAAGGCTGGTGACTTGTTGATGGAACCTATCATGCGTTCTTATAAGGAGCATGCTTTGGAAATCTTCAAGGACAAACCAAAGTTCTTGGTAAGTTCGCTTGACGATGCTGCCGCTGCCGTTCTCGGTGCTTCAGCTATTGGTTGGGAATTATAATATAAGGTATATAGTTTCGGCTTCTATGAGGTGGTGCGTATGGCTATCCGCTTAATAGAGCGTGAAACGAAATGTACATAATGTAGGGACAAACACCCTTGTCAGTCTTTCTATATTAGATAGGTAGAACTGACTTACGAGGATGTTTGTCCTTTTCGTGTTTGTTATCCATATCTTTGTTTTCGTGTGATATATCTTTAGTGAGGGTATAGCTATGTTATAAAGAAGAGCAAGATAAAGGACAACTTATTGGTTGTAAGGATTTGTTCTACCATAGGTAAGTTTATAGAAGAGTCTGCTTTTAAAGGTTCCTCCGAACATTAATCACTCTTTGTAGACTTTCTTTTTATAGTTTTTGTTTTGTGTTCTCGTTTTTTTAATCTAACTTTGCGAATACTTATAATACTTAGAAAGAAAAAACAATAACAGAAGATGAAACAGGAAGACGACATCAAGAAAGCGATTGAAGTGATGAGAAAGGGTGGTATCATTCTTTACCCAACTGATACAGTGTGGGGTATAGGTTGCGATGCTACCAATGCGGAAGCTGTAGCAAAGGTATATGCCTTGAAACGCAGAGATGATTCGAAGGCTCTTATTTGCTTAGTTGATTCTGATAACCGACTTCAGCGTTATGTTCGCAATGTTCCTGATGTTGCTTGGCAGTTGATAGAAGCTGTTGAGAAACCAACAACATTGATTCTTGATGGTGCTGTTAATCTTGCTCCAAATCTGATAGCAGAAGATGGTTCTATAGGTATTCGCATTACAAAAGAGCCCTTCTCACATGAGTTATGCTATCGATTCCAGAAGGCTATTGTAAGTACTTCGGCAAATGTCAGTGGTGAACCTGCTGCGCAGAATTATCGTGATATCTCACAGGAGATTCTTGATGGTGTTGAC
Organism: Prevotella sp. C561; assembly: GCF_000224595.1. Classification (NCBI taxonomy): domain Bacteria; kingdom Pseudomonadati; phylum Bacteroidota; class Bacteroidia; order Bacteroidales; family Prevotellaceae; genus Prevotella; species Prevotella sp. C561. The sequence continues at coordinate 31,618 of NZ_JH114145.1, forward strand.
TATGTTTGTGAGTCAAGACGTCAGGAACACAAACCACATACTCCATCCAGCATTATCAAATTGGCTGCTGATGGCGAAGTAAAAGTTATAAGGAAATAATTGAATAGATAGATGAAAGTATCAGGTAGTCAGGAGATTATTTCTCGACTTGATAATTGGCGAAAGAATCATGTTTCCAATCGCGAGTTAGTCTTAGTACTGGCGTTTGCTATTGGTCTTCTTGCTTCATTGGCAGCATATATTCTTCACTTTATTATCAAATTGATAGAGGAATTAGTAACCTCTGGTTTCGATGTTGCAACGATTAACTGGCTCTATCTCATCTATCCAATCGTAGGTATTTGGCTGACAGGTCTATTTGTTAAGTATGTTGTACGTGATAATATTTCGCATGGTATTACGCGTGTCCTCTATGCTATTTCTACGAAACAATCTCGTTTGAAAGCTCATAATACTTGGTCCTCTATCGTTGCTTCTGCCATTACGATTGGTTTTGGTGGTTCGGTAGGAGCAGAGGCACCTATTGTGTTGACGGGTTCAGCTATTGGTAGTAACCTCGGACGTGTCTTTAATTTAGATAATCGCACACTCATGCTTCTTGTGGGTTGTGGTGCAACGGCGGCTGTATCTGGTATTTTCAAGGCTCCAATAGCAGGATTGGTATTTACATTGGAAGTGTTGATGGTCGATTTGACCATGGCTTCTCTTTTGCCGATATTGATTGCATCAGTGACGGCAACGTGTTTCTCCTATTTCTTCACAGGTGGTTCGTCAATGTTTCATTTCCAAATGGATAACATCTGGGGACTTGATCGCGTTCCACCGACAATCTTGTTAGGTATCGGTTGCGGTTTTGTATCACTCTACTTCATGCGCTTAATGTCATGGTGTGAGAATGGTTATGGGAAACTTTCTTCTAAGCCTTATCTGAAACTTCTTGTAGGAGGCTTGGTGCTTTCTCCGCTTATTTTCCTCTTTCCCTCTCTCTATGGTGAAGGCTATGATAGTTTGAGATTGTTTATAGAAGGAAAGACAGAGGCTGACTGGATGCAAATCATGAGTGGTTCTATGTTTGCTGAAAAGTCAAATTTCTTACTGCTTTATGTGGGCTTAGTTGTAATGACGAAGGTCTTTGCAACCAGTGCAACAAATGGTGCAGGCGGTTGTGGTGGAACCTTTGCGCCTTCTTTGTTCATTGGTGGCTTTGGTGGTTTCTTCTTTGCTCGTTTTTGGAATATGGAGCAACTTGGTGTTTATATTCCAGAGAAGAACTTTACGCTCTATGGTATGGCAGCTGTGATGTCGGCTGTGATGCATGCACCTTTGACGGGTATCTTCCTGATTGCTGAGCTAACAGGCGGTTATCAACTCTTCATCCCATTGATTATCGTGACTATCAGTTCTTATCTTACGATAAATATCTTTGAACATCATAGTATATATGCTGTACGTTTGGCAAAGCAAGGTAAACTTCTCACACACCATACAGATAAGTCTATCCTCACTTTGATGAGTATGGATAAGATTATCGATCATGACTTTACATCTGTCGGACCGGATATGGAGATGGGAAAGCTTATTCATGCTATCAGTTCAAGTCGCAATGATTATATTCCTGTGCTCGATGAGTCTCGTAAGTTATTAGGTGAGATTGATATTAACAATCTACGACATATTATTTTCCGTACAGAACTTTATCACCGTTTCCATGTCAATCAATTGATGTCGCCACCAGCAGCAATGCTCGGTGTCAACGACCCAATGGAGGATGTGATGAAGACTTTTGAACGTACGGGTGCACAGTATTTACCTGTTGTGAATATTGATAGCCAGTTGGTTGGCTATATCTCTCGAGCTCGCCTTTATAGTATGTATCGTCAGTTTGTAGCAGATTTTAGTGCAGAGTAAAATAGATATCTGCCCGTCTCTTACTTATTTATCTCACCTCTTGTTAAATTCCCAAAGATAATGAAAAAAGATAATATACGTATTGTTTTCATGGGTACTCCAGAGTTTGCTGTGGAGTCGTTGAAGGCTTTAGTTGAGAATGGATATAATGTTGTAGCTGTAGTCACACAGCCTGATAAACCTGTTGGACGTCATCAAGAACAGCTGCAGCCATCACCTGTGAAACTCTATGCACTTGAACATAACTTGCCTGTTTTGCAGCCTGTAAAGATGAAGGATGCTGATTTTATAGATGAATTGCGTTCTTATAAAGCTGATATGCAGGTGGTTGTAGCCTTTCGTATGTTGCCGGAGATAGTGTGGAGTATGCCTCGCTTAGGTACGTTTAATGTACATGCAGCCTTGCTTCCGCAGTACCGTGGTGCTGCTCCTATCAACTGGGCGGTTATCAATGGTGAGACCGAGACAGGTGTGACGACCTTCTTCCTTGATAAAGACATAGATACTGGTCGCATTATCCTTCAAAAACCATTTGCTATTCCTGATACAGCAGATGTTGAGTATGTCTATGATGGTTTGATGGTTTTGGGTGCAAAGATTGCTATGGAAACAATCGATCTCATAGCGTCAAAGTTACCTGAAGACAATTTGGATAATGTTGATTTCTCTGCAGTTCTTGATGGCATAAGTGCTCCTCAGGTGTGTGAAGATGCTGAATTACATCATGCACCGAAGATATTCAAAGAGACTTGCGAAATCAATTGGAACCAGTCTGCTAAGAAAGTTTATAACTTTGTGCGTGGACTCAGTCCTTATCCTGGCACTTGGAGTACACTTTGTTCTATTGAAGACAATGGAGTTAAGCCTTTGATTATGAAGGTTTATAAGACGGATAAGTCTGACCGTACATCTGTAGGTACCCCTGGTACGCTCGTTGTAGAAAAGACCCGTCTCTATGTCAATACGTCTGATAACCTCTTGGAACTTCTTGATATTCAGTTGACAGGTAAGAAGCGAATGGATGTTCGCTCATTCTTAAATGGCTTTAAGGATATAGAGAAGTACCTCTTCCAGACAGAATGACGATAGTTTAGTCAGAATGACAAATATTTAGCCAGAATGACATAAAGACATATTTTCCAATGACATAATTTAAGAGAAGATAGAATGGCAATCTTAATTCACAGTTTATGCATCGCATATCAAATATGTCATTAAAGTGATATGTTTTTATGTCATTCTGTCTAAACTATTGCATTCTGTCTCATTCTGTCTTCCTTTAATTTATGTCATTAAAGCAATATGTTTTTATGTCATTCTGTCTAAACTATCGTCATTCTGTCTTGCTCTATAGCTTCACAGGCATTGTTATTTGTAGTTCTGTGAAGTCTGCCTTCGTTGCATGTGCATTAACGCTAAAGCCTAAAGTAAGATTCTTTAGCTTAGGGAAACTATAAAACACACCAACTTGTTCATGATAAGGTCTTTCCAATCCATTACGTGATTTATAACCCATGTGTCGGTAGAGGTAATAGCCTAAGCTGACACGAACAGACATGTTACCATAAAAGATCTCGTGACGACCTTCGATGCTAAGTGACCACGGACTATGCTTCTCTCCAGTGTATCCATGTTCCTTATCATGTTGTGCAACCCTATTGGCATAATCTCCATAGAAAAGACCAAAGCCTACGCCAGATGCCCAGCGACGTGCATAACGATAGAGTAGGTGAGTATGGAAAGAATAGGCTCCGTAGAAAGTAAACTGCTCCTTACGATAGTCAGGATGTCCTTGCGGTGTTTCAAATTGTGTCTGCTGCCAATCCTCTATTAAGGTTTTACCACCTACTCCAAGGGTAAATTCTGTAAACCAATACTTTTGGAAGGGATCTTTAGGAAGTGTGTTCCCCTTTGCAACCTTTGTTGTTTCCTTCTCTGGTTCGTATACAATACCAAGAAATGGACCTAAATAGTTTGCCCCTTTGTTGGGTCGTGCCATAGCTCCATTGCTATGGTGTGCAAAGTCTAATCCAGCCTTTATGCTCCATTCCTTCGCTACCTTATATTGTCCGTACAGTCCTGCTGTGAAGAAGATATTAAGGTGCGATCCAACATATTCGTTGTCAATATTGTTCTTCTGGTTATATTTTAGTGAAGTATAGCCTACGCCAGTGCCTAAGTAATAGCCCCATTGCCAGTGTTTACTACGATAAAGTGGACGATTAAACGTACCATAGAGTGTCAGAAAGTTGCCTAATTTACTGGTGTAGTCTACTGTCTGTGCTTCTCCCCATGGATTGTCTTTATGCATTGTTGTCCCATGGTTGAAGTTATAACGCAGGCCAACAGAGAATGTTGGATAATTATAATCGCGTGCAAAATCATTCTCTGATGGTGTGATATTTAGTTGTGCAGCTATGGCATGCGTCTCTTTCGTCTTAGTCCAGATACGTGGCTCCTTGTCCAAACATAAAGTTTGGGCAGGGATATAACGCATCTCTACCCCTGTTTTGGGTATAGCAATAGAATCACACTCCTCTGCAGAAGCAACTGCAGAGAGTAGTAAAAAAGGTATGAAAAGGAGTTTTCTCACTTGTTTTCAGGTGGTATTAAAGCACCTGTATTCTGTAGCCAAGTGTTACTTCCAACATACTATTTCGAGCATTCTTTAACAAATCCTTTGCTTCAGTGTCTCTTGCTAACTTTCTGAAGTATAGGTTGTAACGTGCTTCTATCTGCCATTGCTTCCATTCGTAACTAACACCAAGAGGAAGTGCGATATCACCACTATGGATATGATTTTTGAGATTGATATCTTCACCATTTTTCTCTTTAGCATGTGCGCTGATAACATATCCTGCGTGTACTCCAGTAGTGAAACTCCATGGTAAATCTACCCAAGGATACCAACGTACTATATAGTTAGTGTTGATATAATGTAAATTGACATTGTATGGACCATATTTTTGTATAATAGGGTTTCCATAGTCGTCTGCGGTGTTGATATTACGATAGATACCAGAACCTCCTTGGTGGCTATATTGCATTTCAACGTCTATTGCAAGGTTTTTAGCCACGAAGACTTCAACGTATGCACCAGCAACAGCCCCCAACTTAAAATTGTTATCAACACCTATGAGGTTTGATAAGTTTAATCCAACTTTTGGGGCTGCATATAAATCCCATACCGTATGCTCACCAGTTGGTTTAGTATCTTGAACAATGGCTCCTTTAACGTCTTGGTAGCCTTCTTTAACAACTTCGCCAATACGTTTCGCGGCGTTTTTGTTTATTACCTGAGCCTGTCCGTTTGTCAATGCCCCTAAAAGGATGGCAGCAATCAATATAATCTTTTTCATTTTTTAGGATAACTGATTCTGATGCAAAGATAGTGATTTTTCTTCAAACCATTGATATATTGTGGCTTTTTCATACATATAAAGATAGAGAATACAATACAGAATGACATAAAAGTATGGATAATGTTAAGACAGAATGACAAAAATACATATTTTTCAATGACATATTCAATATAGTCTGTGTGGATAAATATGTTAAGCCATAATGACATAAAGACATTTTTAATGACATATTCAATACAAGAAAGGTGGTGGAGCATTAATTATGTCTCTATGTCATTCTGTCTTAGCTTTGTCATCATATGTGCGGGGTATTTCGGTGATTACTCCCCTCCCTTTGGGGGAGGGGTTGGGGGGAGGGGCCAGTTGGTGGGTCAGGCCTTGTTGCTCATTCTTTCTTTTTATATCGTGTGCCTACAATAATTCTATTAATATTCTTTCTTTTCTCATTTTTTTTATTTAAATTTGTACCCATAATAAAGGAAATTAGAACTATTAACAGAATGATTCTGCGAACGAAGCATTTACTGAATTGACCAACACAGTCTTATTGTTTAAGTTAACGATTGTTACTGTACCACGTCTATTTGTTTTTTGCCCATTCGTTCTTATGTGGAGTGACTGTGATAGTTGTCAGCCTGCAAGCTATTCATTGTTTGTAGGGAGGAGATGATATTTCTTTTTTCAGCTTTAATCGGTATCTACGTCTTCTTTGTTTTGTTCTCTTTTCCTTATCTAATCTAAGAGTATCTTAATATTATGAATAACCAATGAAAACAAACGAATTGCCGAGTTTTTTTTGAAGAATTGTGCGGCGAAAGAAGATAGACTTTTTATATTTATAGGAAAATTCCTATTGTCAAGTATAAGTCTTTTGTTGTTATATTATCCAATTATTTGGATTCAGAAATATTTCCCTATTATAATGGGAGGAAGAGGTCGTTATGGAAGGAAATAACAAAACGATAGCCAAAAACACTTTGATGTTGTATATGAGAGCTATTCTCATGATGGGAATAGGTCTTTATACCTCTCGTATTATCCTTAAAGCCTTAGGGATAACTGATTTTGGTATCTATAATGCTGTTGGAGGTATTATAGCTATGTTTGGTTTTATATCTTCTTCTTTGAGCAATGCGACTTCAAGATTTATAACGATTGCTATAGGTCGTGTTGATCAAAGTTATACCAATCGTACTTATGGAAATATAAAAGTAATGTACTATATCCTTTGCGTGGTTATAGTATTATTTGCAGAGACAGTTGGACTTTGGTTCTTGTTTAATAAAATGACCATCCCTGCTGATAGAATGTCTGCCGCATTTTGGGTTTATCAATATTCGGTACTCTCTTCTGTTGTTGGTTTTATTTCTGTGCCATATAATTCTGCTATCATTGCCCATGAGCGGATGTCGGCTTTTGCTTATATTTCTTTGCTTGATGCTACGTTAAAGTTAGTTATCTGTTTTCTTTTGCAGATGTCACCTTATGATAAGTTAATAGTGTATGCTACTTTGTTGTTTTTTGTAGGTGTCATTGATCGGATTATTTATGCAGTATATTGTAATAAGCGCTTTGAAGAAGTTCATGCTCCAGCAAGAATTGATAAAGAACAGTTAAGGGAGATTTTGACAATGTCTGGATGGTCTTTAAGCGGAAACTTATTTTGGATTTTGAATACGCAAGGAGTAAATCTTATCTTGAATGTTTTCTTTGGCCCTGTTGTTAATGCTGCTCGTGGTATTGCGATGCAGGTGCAAGGTGTTATGGGCCAGTTTGTCACAAATTTCCAAACGGCAATTAATCCACAGATTACAAAAAGTTATGCTAATGTAGAATATGATAGAATGCACTCTTTGCTTCATTTAAGTAGTAAGTTCTCTTATTTCCTAATGCTTTTAATGAGTGTGCCTGTCTTTATTGAAGCACCTATAATCTTGAAGTGGTGGTTAGGGACAATTCCTGATAATACTATTGTTTATCTAAGAATTATATTGTTATATTCTGTTTTTGCGACGTTAGCTAATCCTTTATGGATTGCAGTGTTAGCCACTGGTAAACTTAAGAAATATCAACTATGGGATAATACGGTACAAGCGCTTGTTCTACCAATTTCGTATATTGCATTTAAGTTTTTTCATGCAGCCTCATATTGGGTCTTTATTATATTACTTGTTGCTGAAATTGTTGAGATTTTTGTTCGTGTATGGGTCGTTTTACCACTAATAAATCATAAGTATTTAGATTATATTCGTGAGGTTGTTATCCCCTTAGTATTAGTGTCTTTTATTGCCCCATTGGTTCCTTTAGCCTTGTCCAATTATTTATGTACTAATGAGGTGGTTGAATTTTTTATGATTTCTGTTATTTCTGTGTTAAGTTCTTTATTATTCATTTGGTTGTTGGGAATGAAGCGTTCAGAGCGAGTTTATTTTGTAGAGTTTCTTAAAAAAAGGTATAAAAAGTAAGTATATGACACCAAAGATTTTAGCATTATATTTACCTCAGTATTATCCATTTCGCGAAAATGACGAATGGTGGGGTAAAGGGTTTACTGAATGGACTAATGTAGGTAAAGCTAAGCCATTATGGAAAGGACATTATCAGCCTAAAGTTCCAGCAGACTTAGGTTATTATGATCTTCGTGTGCCTGAGGTTCGTGAGCAGCAGGCTGAATTGGCACGAAAAGCTGGTGTCACAGGTTTCCTGTATTGGCATTATTGGTTTGGAAACGGGAAACGGTTGATGGAACGTGTTTTTCATGAAGTTCTTGAGACAGGTAAGCCAGATCTTCCTTTTGCTTTAGCATGGGCAAATCATTCGTGGGATAAGAAAGACTGGGAAGGAGGTAGACTTCATGATATTATGTTGATGGAACAGACCTATCCTGGGGAAGAAGATGCAAGACAGCATTTTGAGTTTTTATTAAAGGCATTTAAGGATGAACGTTATATAAAAGTTGATGGTTGTCCGTTCTTGTATATTTTTAAACCAGACGAAGTGCCATCAACTTATTTACGTTGGTTCAGGCAATGGGCACAAGAAGCTGGTTTTAAGGATTTATATTTAGTAGCTAATGTGTGGGGAAAGAATACATTAGAACATTATCAGGCAATGGGGTATCAAGCTGTTGTTGAAAATAATATGCTTGATTTGTTACAAACAAAATATTCGCAGATGCCTAAGTATAAGGAATTTCTATATCGTGCTTATAGGAGATGCTCTCAAGCGTTGAGTGGAAAGTCCAGAGGAGCTATGAATTATAGGGAGTTTGCTTCTAAGGTTATTACTGATGAATGTAAGAATCGTTATGTTATCCCCGAAATATTTCCTAATTGGGATCATAGCCCACGTAGCGGTAGAGCAGCTACAGCAATATTCTATAATGAAGACCCTGACTCATTCTATGAAATGGCGTGTGATGCATTGAAAGCAATTAAAGATAAACCCTCTGAGGAACAGATTATCATTCTTAAATCATGGAATGAATGGGGAGAAGGCAACTATATGGAACCTGATATGAGGTATGGGCATGGTTACATAGAGGCATTACAAAAAGCTGTGGATAAGTTTAAGTGAATTTTATGTAAAAGACTATGGAGTACGCTATTTCTATTATTGTTCCAATATATAAAGCAGAAAATTATCTTCGTAAGTGCATAGATGGCATATTACAACAATCTTTTACGGATTTTCAACTTATATTAGTTGATGATGGGAGCCCAGATAGCTCTGGAGAAATCTGTGATGAATATGCCTCTAAGGATTCTCGTATAGAAGTGATTCATAAGAGAAATGGAGGACTTACTTCTGCACGTAAATGTGGAGTTGAATATGCAAAAGGGAGGTATTCGATTCAAATAGATCCAGATGATTGGGTAGAATCTTCTTTGCTGGAAGATTTGTATCAGAAGGCTATTAAAGAAGATGCTGACATGGTGATTTGTGACTTCTGGGAGCATTGTGATGGGAATATTGTATATTCAAAACAAGAGCCAAAGTCCCTTGAACATACGGAAGTTATGAAAGAAATGTTTTCAACTCTGAAAGGTACCATGTGGAATAAACTTATCAGAACTTCATGTTATAAGCAATGTAACATTCAGTTCTATGAAGATTTAGTACTGATAGAGGATTTATTCTTGATGTTCCAATTCCTACTCCACCCACTTAAAGTAGCGTACGTTCCTAAGGCGTTATATCACTATGAAAGAAATACAAATCCTAATAGTTTAACAATGGCTCATGGTGAACGCTTCAAAGGGTATGCAGATGGTATATGTAAACACTTTAGAGAATTACTAAAGCCACATCCTATGTTCTGGGAGTTATGGGTAGAAAAAGAAATGCCTTGGATTGCGTATCTGAGTCTGTACTATAATGTCTTTACTGCAAATCGTTTTCATCAAGAATTCGGTTATTTTTCTCGTTTGAAGGCAAGAAATATTAATGATTTCATTGTAAGGATTGCAGTGAACAATTATCGTATTGGGAGGTGTCTCATTTTATTACGAAAAACTATTGGTAAGATTAAATCATAGGTTATGCTTCTTTCTTTTATTATACCAGTATATAATGCTGAGAAATATATAGAGCGTTGTGTGGAGTCTGTATATCATCAAGGCTTAAATATAAATGATTTTGAGGTACTTGTTGTAAATGACGGCTCAACAGACAATACGTCTGTACTTCTAAATAGAATGAAGGTTTCTTATTCTAATTTATCAGTTATAAACAAAAGCAATGGGGGGCAAGGGAGCGCAAGAAATCTTGGTGTTGAAGTTGCTTCGGGTGACTACATTATGTTTATTGATGCTGATGATTATTTAATAGACAATCAGATTAAAGATTGCCTCCAAAAAACAATAGACAATAATTTGGAGGTATGTTGTATGCGTATAAAACGTCTTTTACCTTCAGGTGAACCTGCAAAGGTTAATGCACCACATTTCTCCGAAGTAGAAGTTTATACAGGTTCATGGTTATTGTTGCATGGATATTTCCCAGCTTCGGTTTGTGCGCATTTTTTTAAGAAGGAGTTTTTACTTCGTTCTGGTATACGATTTTTGACGGATATTATGCACGAAGATGTAGACTTCCAGCTTAAGTTGTTTGCTCATATTAAACGTTTTATGTTCTGTCATGTATATGTTTATACGTATTATTATAATCCAGAATCAACTGATCGATTGATGGACATTAATAAACAAAAACGTTCAATTCTATCTGATTTGCAAATATGCAAAAATTTAGTGGATTTTAGTCTCAACGAATCTTTAAGTGATAAACTAAAGTCTTTCTATATAAAAAAATCAAATTCGCAGTTAATTGGCTTATGTTTACACCTTGCTAACAATAGAGATTTAAGTTATGAATTTAAAAGACAGTTTATGTGTAGGGCATATCAAATGCATCTCTTTCCTATTAAAGGAACATGTTTTTCATGGAAAACATATATTTTGAAGTTTATTATTAATATTTTTGCGTATATATATGATAGGTTCTATAAATAAGAGCAAATGTGTTTCTCGTCAATCTAACATAGAAATATTAAGGATTGTTGCAATGTTATTAATTGTACTCCATCATTTATGTATTTATGGATTAAAAGATGGAGGCATTATAATACAATTCCTTGATTCTATCACAATTATAGGAGTCAATATTTTTCTGTTGATATCAGGATTCTTTTCTATAAAACTTAGATGGAGTTCATTACTGAACCTTTTCTTTTTATGTTTATTTTTTAATCTACTTCATGTCTTTCTTGACTCAATATTATTTGATATAGTTCATACTCCTGGTGATTATATAAAAGCTTTTATGGCTTTTAGTCATCCTGGAGGATGGTTTATGAATGTATATTTTTGTTTAGTCTTATTCTCACCTTTACTTAACTTAGCTTTTAAACAAATGGATCAGAAATTGGATGTATTAATCTTAATATGCCTTTCTGTTATAAATGTTTATCTTGGCTTTTTTTTGCATAATGATGTCAATAATAGTGGGTATAACTTATCACAATTTATTTATATGTATTATTTAGGGCACTTAATACATAAATATTTTAAAACGTTGTGTAAAATTAAGAAGAAATATTTTATATTATTATATTTGGTTTCTTCGTTTATCACGATTATTTTAAGTTATTTTGGAATGAAGTATTGGAATTTTCATTATTATAATTCTCCTTTTGTCATTATCTCTGCTGTTTGTGTTTTTAGTTGGTTTGCAAGATTAGAAATAAGAGACATCAAGTTTGTCAATGATGTCGCAAAATCTATGTTGGCTGTTTATCTTTTTTCGAATAGGGGTGGGGTTGCGACACTTATTTATAAGTTAAGTCGAAGTATCTATACTTTTTCCAATGAGATTTTAGTAATTCTTGGATTCATTGCACTTTTATTTGGGATTTTCGTATGTGCAATAGTGATTGATAGGTGTAGGCTACTTATTTGTTCTCCTCTATTACGATGGTTAGATGTTAAAATAAAAACTACAAAATAGACGTTTTTGTAAAATAAATAAAATTTTTTAAAGATGAAATATCAGGTTTTATCTATTGGTAAAAAAACACCTACTGATTTTATAAATATAGGTGACTATATCCAAGGGGTTGCTTCTGCACAGTTTCTTCCGCGGTTAGATGGATTTATAGATCGAGAGCTTGTTGGCAAATATGAAGGGGAGTTGTCTAAAGTAATAATGAATGGATGGTATATGCATTATCCAGAGAATTGGCCACCATCTAAACAAATCATTCCATTATTTGTAGCATTACATATTAACTCTAATTTTAAAGAGCAACTACTTTCGGCTAAGTCTATTGAATATTTAAAAAAGTATGAGCCTATAGGATGTAGGGATTATTATACGATGAATATATTGAGAGCTAAAGGAATTGATGCATTCTTTTCAGGATGTATGACATTAACTTTAGGTCGTTGTTATCATTCTGAGAAAAAAAACAATAAGATTTATTTTGTAGACCCTTATTTTAAAACTCCTTCCTCTCTCAAAGAATTTCTTTATAATTCTCTCTATCTACTGAAACATTGGAAAACGATTTGTGTTATAGCTTCTAAATTTGAATTTTATTGGCATAGAGGATTTTTTCATAGAGTTGTAGTTACATCTTTTTATAGGCAATATATTAAGTTGTTCTCAAAAGAGGTGTTACTAAATGCAGAATATGTTTGTCAAGAAAGTAAACGATATAAAAATAATTTTAAGAATGAAGAAGAGCGATTTGCAGAAGCACAGCGATTAGTAGAAGAATATGCCCAAGCAAAATATGTTGTTACTTCAAGAATACATTGCGCACTTCCATGTTTAGGATTAGAAACACCAGTAATATATGTTGAGAATAAACAACAATCAGAAACAAGTGCATGTCGACTAGATGGTTTAAGAGAGCTTTTTAATATTATTGAAAATGACAATGGCGTGTTACGGACTTTATTTCCCATAGAATTACCTTTAACATGTAAAAGTAACTTTTCTAATAAATCGCTTTGGTATAATATAGCTGATAAGTTAAAAAATATATGTGAAAATTTTATTCAAGCAAAATGAAATACAATATTGCATATTGCATAGAAGGTTTTTATAACCATGGTGGTATGGAACGGGTCTTATCAGTGTGTGCAAACCTTTTATCTGATATTTATTCTATAACGATAATAGTTGCTAATCAAAGGGGTAGGGAACATGCATATAGTCTTGCAGAGAATATTAATGTTGTTGATTTATGTGTAAGTAGTACAAATTATAAAGAAGAATATAAGAAATCGTTAACTCATTATTTACAAGAGCATCAATTTAGTGTCGTAATTTCGTTAGGAGGCTTAGAATTATTTTTTTACCTCAGATAAAAGATGGAAGCAAAAAGGTTATGTGGTTTCATTTCGCATTTGATGTTTCGAAAATGTTTTTGAGCGAAAGATTCCATGGCTGGAAATTGAATTTATTATACTATATCCATACAATACGTAGAGTTTATTTTGCAAAGAAGTTTGATACAATAGTTGTATTATCAAAAACTGATTATGAATCATGGAAAAGATTCTGTAATAATGTTAAGTACATTTACAATCCGATTACAATTGATAGAAAAGTTATTTCTAGCCTTTCTGAAAAAACTGTGATTGCGGTAGGACGGCTTGGATGGCAAAAAGGTTTTGACATTCTTATAGATTCTTGGGGTTTGGTTGATGATAGGCATCCAGACTGGCAGTTGGATATTTTTGGGGAAGGTCCAGATAGATTAGATTTACAACACCAGATAGACAGAAAAGGGTTACATGATAAAGTGAGGCTGTGTGGTGTAACAAAGCAAATAGAAGAGGAGTATGGAAAACATTCTATTTATGTTATGAGTTCTCGTGCAGAAGGTTTCCCTTTGGCTCTACTAGAAGCATCTAGTTGTGGTTTACCTATGATATCTTTTAATTGTCATCAAGGTCCAAGTGAAATTATTCAGGAGGGAGAAAATGGTTTTCTTGTAGATAAAGTAGGAGATATATATACTTTATCTAATCGTATTTGTAAACTTATAGAAGATAATAATTTGCGTAATATGATGGGGGAAAAAGCACTGGTTTCTTCTTTTAGATTTGAAGGAGAAGTTATTAAAAAAGATTGGATAAATCTTTTGAAACAGTTAATTTAAAAATATGAGGTATATTGAATGTTTGGATTATATTCGAAGTGATTATTACCGCATAACAGGGAGACGGGATGTAGGAATTTATAGAATGTGGTTGTTAACACTTTTTGATGGCGGATTTCATTTTCTATTTTGGCTGCGTTTGTCTAATTGTAATAATTTGTTACTGGGGGGGTAAGTAGGTTTATCTATCAGATTATAGGTCTTATTTTGCATATTTCTATACATCGCCAAACTCAAATGGTTATGGACTGAGAATAGTACATAATGGACCTATAGTTATAAATGTTTCTGCGATTATAGGTGACAATGTCGATATTTATCAAAATACCACTATTGGAAGTATGTTTTTAAAAGCTGCTCAGATTGGAAATAATGTTTATATAGGTCCATCTGTTTGTATAGTCGAGGATGTAAAAATAGGAGATGGAGTAACAATTGGTGCAGGTTCTGTAATTGTAAAAGACGTTGAAGCTGGAACAACTGTTGCTGGGAACCCTGCAAAAGTCATCTCACATAAGGAACCGGGACGCCTCGTTTGGAGAAGATGGAATCGTGAATGGAATAAATATAATAAAAAATGAATCCACAAATATCTGTTATTGTTCCTGTATATAATGGAGAGCGTTATCTCCATGAGTGCATAGATAGCATTCTTAATCAAAGTTTCACAGACTTTGAGTTAATATTAGTTGATGATGGCAGTAAAGATGGCTCTGCTCATATATGCGATGATTACGCAAAGAAAGACCAAAGGGTACGAGTTATACATAAGCAAAATGAAGGTATAAACGCTACTCGAAGGCGTGGAGTTCGTGAGGCTAAAGGGGTATGGGTTAATTTCTGTGATAATGATGATTCTTTACCGCAGGATGCCTTAGAAAATTTATATTGTCTTACAGAGGACACAGACATTGTATTAGGTTTTCCAGATACTCCTAATTATCGTAGAGAATTGTCACTTGATGATTGTCGTCGTAATATGATTACAGCAAGGCTTCTCCCACCATCCCCTTGGGCGAAACTATATCGTCGGTCATTATTGACAGATGATATTTTTGATTTTCCTCGGGAAATAGACGGAGAAGAAGATATGATAATGAATATTCGTTTAATGTTTAAGATTACTCGTGCACCACATATATGTTTTAGGAAGGTGTATAATTTCCGGCGTAATACAGCTAGTGTTTCTCACACGAAAAAGGCTTCTTTAGAACATGAGGAGATTTTTGATAAGATAAGGGCAATATCTATTCCTTCTGATATGGTCTCTTGTTATATGTCAGAGATTTTGTGGAGCAGATTGAATGGCCTTGTTAGTATTGCATTTAATAATCCAGAGTCTATTGTTGAATGGGAACATCCCTATCTTGTCCAGCTTAAGAGAGATATAAAAAGGTATCAATATAAGCTAAATCTTCAACAATGGCTAATGGTACATATTCGCACAAAAAAAATATTAAAGCTTTGTGCTTTCATGATTATGGTAAAGAATTTCATTAAATATCGTTTAGGGCTTAATAACTAATTGTATTTTTATGAGATTGACTTTAATATCCTTATCCACTCCTACATTTAATAATTGTCGTGCAGCGAGTGCTTTACCTTATCATTTGATATCTTCAGTAAAGAAGTCTTTTCCAGCTTCGATCAATGTATATAGCTATAATATTAATGAATTAGATACAGCCCAGATAGAGCAAGTAGAAAAAGAACTGAATATAACAATTCATCTGTTAGATAAACCTAAGTGGTTAAAATTGATGATGATGTTACATTTGTTCTTTCTTCGAGTTTTCTTGAAATATCCACTGTATAGTTATTGTAGATTACCCCAGAAACATATTGATTCTATTAAAAGTACACACTCTGATATTATTTGGATTTATGGTGAGGAGTTAGCTAGTCATTCTAAATATTTTGAAGGTTCAAAATGTATAGTAACTATGCCTGATTGTGAATCTCTTTATTATTATAGGATGCTTCGGCAGCCTTGGGCAACTATGAGTCTATTGCAAATAATGAAGTATTCATTTGCATACTGGCAGTACAAGAGTTTAGAGAGGCGTTTCTGTGAGAAAGATGTAATATATCATTTTGTTGGTAAGGAAGATGCGGATTTTTTTAAATCGATGAACGGTCAAGCTAATTCTTTATTTATGCGCCATCCTTTATATGCCTATAATAGCAAAAAGACTATAAAGTTTCATCAACCAAAGATAAAATTATTATTTACAGGCAGATACGATTTTTATTGTCAGCATGGAAGTGATGATTTTTTGTCAGAACTTAAAAAAAATAGTCATGATCTATCTTCCTATTTTGATATAACTTTTTTAGGAAAAGGATGGGAGAAGTGGAGTGAAAAACTACATAAGGCTGGTTTCCATTCTCATCATATTTGTTTTGCGCCAGATTATATAGCCGAGTTGCAAAAACATGATATACAGGTTAATGCTATAGACGTTGGTACTGGAACAAAAGGTAAGGTGTTAGATGGGATAGCAAATGGTTTGCTTATCATTGGTACACCTTATGCATTAGAGAATATATCTGTAAAAAATGGAGAGTCGTGTGTTATGGTCTCTAATGGTATTGATTTTATTCAATCTCTTTATGCTATAAAGAAAAATATATTTCTCTATGAGAGAATTGCTAAAGAGGGGCAAAAAAAAGTCCTATTAGAACATAATACAATGGCTATAGCAAGAAATCTTTTTGGAATTATTAATTAAATAAGTAATTTATGTGGTTGTATCTTCTAATTTTCTTTATACCTGTTTTTTCCTATCTATCTTTTAATCCAGGAAGGAATCAACATAGTTCATTTTTGTTCCTATTTCTTTTAGGCTTATCTCTTTTCGTAGGCTTTTCTGATATGTTTGGTGGTTATGACAGATATATTTATGGAGAAATTTTTGATAATATTGCTGACATAACAACGATGAAAGGAAAGTATTCTGAATCGCTTTATTATAATTTTTATAATAGTGAATTTGGTTATACTTTTCTAAATGTACTAATATCTTTTTTTACAGAGAATCGTTATATTTTCATCTTAATAATCACATTGATTATTTATATCTTTTTATTTATATCTCTAAGGAAGTATACGGAAAATTATCCTTTAGCTGTAATTTTATTTATGGGCTTATGGTTTTTCTTTACATTTACCTATTTGAGACAAGTGCTTGCTGCAACAATTGTATGGTTAAGTATTCAGTATGTTATTGAACGTAAGTTGTGGAAATTCTTGGTAGTCTTTCTTATAGGATTCTCTATGCATAATTCTGCTATTATTTTCTTTCCTCTGTACTTTATACCATTAAAGAAATTTTCCCCAAAATTAATAGTGGGAGTTATGCTGTTTTTACTATTGTTAGGACTATCTCCTTTACCTAACTCACTTTTTGAAGTATACGAAAGTAGTTCTATTGTTGAGCGGCATGCAGAGTATAATGCAAGTGGTGATTTAAGAATAGCATATATTTTAGAAGCATTTTTCTTTTTATACCTTATATTAAAGAGCTATAAATATATCCCTGCCGATAAGTTTCATGTAGTCTTGTTGAATATGGCACTTATTTTCTGTGGTATATTACTACTATTTGTTCGCTCTGAGAATGGTGGGCGTTTGAGTTGGTATTATATGATCGGTATAATTGCAACAATAACATCTATTTGTACTTATAAAACAAATATACAAAATAAGATTCCCCTTTTTCTTATAGGGCTGAGTCTATTTCTTTATATACGAATTTATACAGGATGGCAGGTTTATCTTAACTTATATCCTTATAAAACATTCTTTACAAATGGTGTTAGAGTAGGAGATTATAGTTGGGAAAATTATGAATACAATCATGAATACGATAATGATAAATTTTGTCGTAAGTCTTTTCGATTTTTACCAAATATGTAATATTTATGAAAAAAATAAAGGAGAGATATTCAAACTTTGAATTGCTTAGGATTGTTGCGATGATTTTGGTTCTAATAGTTCATGTACTGATATGTCTACCTCGCCCTACAACCGCTTTCGTTATAGCAGAACCTTTTAAAGCAATAAGTTTCTATTTTATAGATGCGATTTCTATAATTTGTGTTAATGTCTTTATTCTTATTTCCGGATGGTTCGGTATAAATTTAAGACTGCAAAGACTAAGTATACTTTTGTTTCAAGTTTTTTTCTTTGCAATTGTAATTTGGGGAGTACTTGTTTTTATTGAACCTAGTAGTAAGCATATGAATTTGCAGAGCTTAACAACGGTCTTAATGCTAAATGGTAGTGACTATTGGTTTATAAAAGCTTATTTGGGTCTTTATTTTTTATCGCCTATTTTAAATGTCTTTGTGGAAAATGTGGATCAAAAGTATTATCGTAATATTTTGATACTACTTTATATTTTCCAAACTATTTATGGATGGTTCAGTATTGATGGAGCTGCATGGATGGCAGGTGGATACTCTGCTTTTTCTTTTATTTGTCTTTATCTTTTAGGTAGATATTTAAAAAAATACGGCGATACTATTAATGTAGGAGGATATTTTAGAATTTGTTCGCTCTCAAAAGGAAATCTATTGCTATTATTTTCAAGTATTGTTTTTCTTCTAACCTTTTTAGCGTATACGGTTACATATTTAGGAATCCCAATAGAAGGGCGTTTGTTTACTTATACAAATCCGCTTGTTATATTAGAATCTATTGTTTTAGTTTTATTATTTAGCAAAATTAAATTTAAAAGTTCTATCATAAATCGAATTGCTTTCTCATGTTTAGCAATTTATTTGTTGCATGGAAACGAACTTATCTTACGTCCTTATTATGGTAAGTGGATTGCTCAGTGGTACAGTTGTGAGACAACGACAAGCTTTGTTATGAGAACCTCGTTTCTAATCTTTGCTGTGTTTATAATGGCTATATCTTTGGATCAGATTCGTCTTGTTTTAAGCAAGATAATATTTTCAAAAAGTAAATGTGTTTGATATGATTGATATATTAATTAGTGTCTTTACTCCCACATATAATCGTGCAGGCCTTTTGCACCGTTTATATGACACTTTAATTCTTCAAACATATAAGAATTTTGAATGGATTATAGTAGATGATGGTTCTAAGGATAATACTAAAGACGTTGTTAGTTCCTTTGTAAAGGAAGGGAAAATAAATATACATTATGTACAGCAAAAGAATGGCGGAAAGCATAGGGCTATTAATACTGGCGTTGGATTAGCTAAAGGAGAACTCTTCTTTATTTTAGACAGTGATGATATTCTTCCTAATAATGCTTTAGAACTGGTAGTTGAAACTTATCAACCTATTAAACATGATATATCTTTTGCTGGTGTGTCAGGCATAGATGGATATTTTGATGGATGTATAATAGGTAGTGGGCTTCCTGATGACTCTATAGATTGCAATTCTGTTGATATTCGATATAAGTTTCATGTAAGAGGAGATATGAAAGAAGTCTTTCGTACTTCTGTAATGAAAGAGTTCCCCTTCCCAGATATAGAAGGAGAAAAGTTTTGTCCAGAGGCTTTGGTGTGGAATCGTATTGCAAAAGAATATAAGTTACGTTATTTCAATAAGATAATATACAAGGTAGAGTATCAATCAGAAGGATTAACGTCTAATATAGTCAAAGTTAGGATGAGAAGTCCGATTACTACTATGATGTGTTATGCAGAAATGTTAGAGCTTGACATTCCATTTAAAGATAAGTTGAAAGCTGCTATTAACTATTGGAGATTTCGTTTGTGTTATAATGGAAATGATAGTTATCCGAAGATTCCTGGATTATGGAATGCTGTAGCACCTTTAGGTTGGTTGATACATTTGAAAGATAAGCGTGTAAATAAAAGATAGTTAAGAGGATTCTATAATTCATAACATACCTGTATATATGTGTTAAACTGGAATGTTAGTCCTATATTTGGTTCCAAGCATACTAACACTGAAAATGCTATATTATTATGTGTCTTCTCGGAAGCAAATAGATTATTACTATTGCGTAAATTTTCGGTTTTGCTGTCATTCCTATCACTTGAGAGTAAGTCATAACCCTTTGAATATCAATTTTATATAATGAAATGTTAAAAGTGACAGCAAACACGTTTTAAACTTTCTGTGGTATTTGTGGAATACTTTTGAAGATTATCTGGCATTATAGAACAAAAGAAACAGGATAATGAGAATATTACAAGTCATAACATCTTTGGATATGGGTGGGGCTGAAACTTTGGTGGTTAATTTGATACCAAGGTTGCAGGCTTTGGGGAATACGGTGGATTTATGTATCTTTAATGAAAAAGAAACACCATTGACTCAGAGATTAAGGAAAGAGAGTCCACAGACAAAGATATATGCGTTAGGACATGGGGTTTATAATCCGCTCTATATATTAAAGCTGGTAAAGATAATGAAGAATTATGATATTGTTCATACGCATAATTCTTCACCACAGCTATTTGTAGCAATCGCTAACTTATTTAGTTCTCGAAAGTTGGTCTCTACGGAGCATACAACTTCTAATCGTAAGCGTGATTGGAAATGGTATGCACCAATTGAAAGCTGGATGTATGGACAGTATAATCATGTTATCTGTATAAGTCAGATTGCTGAGGACAAGTTGCGAGAGTATATGGGAGGAGTTTGGTTAGATAATACCAATCCTCAATATAATCAAATCTCAACAATTAATAATGGCGTAGATGTTAAGGCTATAAGTGATGCAACTCCCGATAATGCTTTGTTGTCATTAAAGGAACAAAGAAAAGCTATTTTGATGGTAGCTGGATTTCGGGATGCGAAAGATCAAGATACGGTTGTTAAAGCCTTAGGGCTACTCGATAACAGTCACTTTGAGGTTTGGTTTGCTGGGGTTGGTATACGTCAAGAAATCGTTAAGCAGTTAGCAGATTCACTTGGTGTAAGTGAGCGAGTTAGATTCTTAGGCTTACGTACTGATATTCCAAATGTCCTGAGAGCAGCAGATGTTATCGTGATGTCTTCTCATTGGGAAGGGTTGAGCCTTAGTAATGTAGAGGGAATGAGTGCACATAAGCCTTTTATAGCCTCTGATGTTAATGGCTTGAAAGAAGTTACTAAGGGATATGGTATTCTTTTCCCACATGAGGACGCAAAGGCATTGGCTGATGAAATTAAACGTTTAGTAAGTGATGAGACTTATTATAACGAGATTGCTGAACGCTGTTATAATAGAGCTTTAGAGTTCGATATCAGTATGATGGTTGTTGGTTATAACAAGGTATATAATGAAATATAATAATAAAAACATACTCCATGTTGTAAATATTTACTTTGTACTTCCTTATTTTATAGGAGGGCAATTTAAGTACTTTAAAGAGAAGGGATATCGTTTCCACGTTGTGTGTTCAGCGTCAGAATACTTGGATGCTTATGCCAAGGAGAATGGTTTTGATTATCGTGTGATGCCTGTTCTGAGATCTATTAATATTCTTCAAGATTTTAAGACTATTGTTGGTATTTGTCGATATATCAAAGAAAAAGAAATAGGGATTGTTGTTGGACACACGCCTAAGGGTGGTTTGTTGTCGATGATAGCCGGATGGTTAATGAGGGTGCCAAATCGTATTTATTTCCGTCATGGACTTGTCTATCAAACTTCACGTGGGCTAAAACGTTTTGTCCTTATGAGTGTAGATCGATTGGCATCCCTTTGTGCGACCAAGATAGTATGTGTGTCTCCTTCTGTTTTACAACACTCTGTAGAGGATCATTTAGCGCCCGCAGCCAAGCAATTAATTCTTCATAAAGGGACGTGCTGTGGAATTGATACCGAAGGAAAGTTTAATCCAGATAATATTGATACAGCTAAGCTATCTTCTATGAGAAGAAAGTGGGGCATTGATACTAACGATTGGGTGATAGGGTATTCCGGTCGTTTAGTGAAGGACAAAGGAATTATAGAGTTGGTAAGAGCTTTTCGCAAGGTAAAAAAAGACAATCCTCATTACAAACTTCTTCTTGTTGGAATGTTTGAAGTTCGAGATGCGCTTCCTGATGATGTTCAAGAAGATATAAAGAAAGATACTCAGATTATATGGACTGACTTTCAGAATTGTGATATGGAGTATTTTTACGCAATGATGAATGTTTATGTCCTTGCATCTTATCGTGAGGGATTTCCTACAGGTGTTTTGGAGGCTCAGTCAATGAAAGTCCCTGTTATTACAACTCGTGCAACAGGATGCTGTGATTCTATACTTGAAAATGAGACAGGATTGTTTGTAAGACATGATGTAGACCAGTTGGCTGCAGCTATTCGTCGTATTCATAATGGAGAAACAAATATAGATGGAGTAAAGGCACGTAAGTGGGTTCGTGATAACTTTGAGAATCATATTGTTTGGAAAGAAATAGAAAAATTATATTGAAATGAAAATACTTATTACTGGCTATCATGGCTTTGTTGGACAAAATCTTATACCTTATTTGAAAGAGAAAGGACATGTTGTCTACGGGCTTGGGCGGTCAGGCGATTATTTATGGAAAGATCTTGAAGAAAATAAATTACCGGATGTAGATGCTATAATTCATCTTGCTGGTAAAGCACATGATACGAAGAATCAGACAGAAGCTGGTGTTTATTTCAAAGTTAATGTTGATTTGACAATGAAGGTCTTTAATTACTTTATCAAACATCCAAATATAAAAAAGTTCATATTCTTCTCTTCTGTCAAGGCCGCAGCAGACCAAGTTAATGGTGAGGCTTTGACAGAGGATATGCCGATGACGCCTAAAGGCCCTTATGGAGAAAGTAAGGCTGAGGCTGAGAAGAAAATAAATGAGGTATGGAGTAATTTGGATATGAATCAAAAGGGCTCTCGTCATGTGTATATTTTGCGTCCTTGTATGATGCATGGGCCCGGTAATAAAGGTAATCTGAACTTACTTTATAAAGTCGTAAATGTAGGATTACCTTGGCCATTAGGAGCCTTTGAGAATAAGCGTTCTTTCTGTTCTATAAGCAATGTTTGTTATGTAGTGGGGCAGCTTTTGGCTTTTGATGTAAAGAGTGGAACTTATAATTTGGCTGATGATGAAGTTTTGTCTACAAATGAGTTGATTGGTATTATTTGTGAAAACTTAGGTCGTCCGACTCGAATATGGAAATTTGGACGCTCTGCTATGTCATCTTTAGCTAAGACTGGTGCCAAATTGCATTTACCTCTAACCACGGAACGTTTGGCTAAGCTTACAGAGAACTATATTGTTGATAATAGCAAGATTAAGAATGCGTTAAAGATAGACAGAATGCCTGTTCCTGCTCGTGAAGGTCTTTCTTATACGATACATAGTTTTAAGGAAAAATAGTAAATGGAAATCATAGATAAGAATTTGTTAGATACTGTAAGTGCAGCAGCAAAGTCGTCAGAACGCTTGCGGATGAATCATAATTTTCATGAAACTTTAGAGGCTCCATGTCAGCGTATGTTGAATGCTTTGGAACCTGGAACTTTTGTCCCTATCCATCGTCATAGACATACAGCAGAGACTTATATACTACTGCGTGGAAAGCTTAAGATATTTTTCTATAATGAAGAGAAAGTAATTATTGAAGAGGATGTTCTCGACCAATCTCATGGATGTTATGGTGTCCATATTCCTGCTGGGATATGGCATTCTATGGAGGTATTAGAGTCTGGTACTATAATCTTCGAAACAAAGGATGGTCCGTATACTCCTATAACAGAACAAGATATATTAAAATAAGTAAGCATGTTGCAGATAGCAATTATATTTCTTTCGCTTTTCATTCTTGAAGTTTTATATTTTAAGGTTGCTGATTACTTTAATATTATAGATAAGCCATCAGAACGAGGGTCTTCAAAGTTTATTACTCTTAGAGGAGGTGGTATAATCTTTTATATTGGTGCCTTAATTTGGTTTATATTCTATGGAAGAGAGTATTGGCTTTTCTTTATAGGACTTAGTATAGTCTCTATACTTAGTTTTGTTGATGATATACATTCTTTAAGTGCACGATTACGTTTACCATTGCAGTTTATAGGAATGTTACTGCTATTATTCCAGTTAATTCTTGGGAATAATAGTATAATAGATATAAACAGTAGTGGATTCTTTACTATAGTCCTTATTCTTGTTTTGGGCTTGGTGATTTGTACGGGAGCTATGAATGTTTTTAATTTCATGGATGGTATCAATGGAATAACAGGTGGATATTCATTAATAGTCCTTTCAGCTATACTTTTCATTTTAGATAAAGAAACTTTGTTGGGTCAGTCATCAGAAGTTGAGACCATTGTATCTTTGTTAAAGATAGTTTTATCGGCTGCCCTTGTATTTTGTTTCTTTAATTTCCGTAGTAGGGCCAAGTGCTTTGCAGGAGATGTTGGTTCTGTTTCTATAGCCTTTATTATCTTGTTTACACTTGGTTTTATAGTTATAAATACAGGGGACCTCTCTTGGCTGTCTTTCCTCGTTGTTTATGGTGTTGACGGCTGTCTAACTATTTTACATCGTATAATGTTGCATGAGAATATTTCTCAACCTCATCGAAAGCATTTGTTTCAGATTATGGCAAATGAGTTGAAGATACCCCATGTAATAGTTTCCCTTGTTTATATGGCGGTACAATTATTGTGCTGTATTTGGTATATTATGTATCCAGGTTATCTTACACTTTTGTGCCAGATTATAATATTATCTATTATATATATACTATTCATGCGGAAGTTCTTTAAATTGCATCAGGGATAGAGATAGTATAAGCTTTATAGGAATTATTAAGGGCTGACGTCGTAGATCTTAATGTCTTCGGTGCCAGCCCTTGTTGTGTTTTTCCATATATTAGATTATGGTAATATCTTGTAACTCTACTTTCTTATCTGATACATGTAAGCCGTCGAATTATTGAGCAGATGAATAAAAATCCTAAATTCTATTAGGTTTGTACCTCAAGAGGGTGATAAGCAAGAGTTTTTATGCTATTTAATAATGTTAGTGTCGCAAAAGTACGAAAAAAAAATGAACGAACGAAGAAAAGAAAAGAAAAATAGTACTTATTTTTCAAGATTTCTTTTCGCTTCTTTTTTGATAATATCTTTTACAGAGTCAGGCGTGTTTAGCGGTAGTAACATTGTAGATATCAATGAGTTGAAAATTGTCGATATGTTTTTTAATTGCGTCGTCTCATTGTGTTTGTTAGTCGTGTTGTCGTCTATTTTCGATAGTGAATCTTTAGGTAAAGTAGCCTCATAATTATTCCAGCAAGCAGCTGACATTCTTTTTATCTGAGCAAGTCTTCTTTGCACATCTTCATCCTTTTTATACTGACAATAAATCTTTTCAGCATTCATATATTGGTCGTATGCCAGTTTCCATGCCTGTAGAAACATATTACATAGGCCTAAGCGGTAATAGACATCAGCCTTTTCTCGTTCATAACATACGGTTAGTGTTTTTTCATAATAGGGGATAGCCTCTTTGTAACGCTTAAGGTTGAACTTACTTTCAGCCGTGGTGTAATAGTAGACTGACCGTTCATGTGGGGCGAACACCTCCAGTTTTGGCATAGCATCCTCCAAGTATTTAGCGGCAGTCTCGTAATCCCAATCGTGGTAATAGCACAATCCTATATAAGCCTTAAAGCGTTCGTTAAGCTTATACTCTTTATCTAATCGCTGAAAGATAAGCAGGGCTTCATGATACTTTGCCGACGTAAAGTATTCCAATGCCTTTCCCAACTCTTCAGCATCCTTGCTTTTCTGTGCAGATGCAGAGACAGAGCACGTTAGGAACAGTAGGAGTGTTATGATTAATTTCCCTGTTATTCTTACAGCCATATAATCTCTTTTACAATCTTCTCGCCGTATTGTGCAAGGTCTATATCAATCAGAACCTTTCCCTTTTGATGGTTTTCATGCGAGTCACCCATCGTCTGTTCAATCTCCTTTAGACATTGTATAACTTGAGTGAGCGACATCTCTGTTTCAAGAGTTCCTATACAGTTTAAGAACTTATCCGACGTGATTCCAATCGGTTCAGTCCATCGCCTATCAGAGAATTTGACATTCTTGAAACGTTGTTTCAACAGTGTTTGTGCCTTGTAAATATTCTCCTCTTGATTATGGTTTGACCCCAATGCGATAATAGTCCTCATAGAGTACAAAGTTACGTATAAGTTTTGAAATGTTTGAGAGATTTAAGATAAATCACTTTGTAGTATATAATAAAACGTGTATTTTTGCAGTTATATTATCTAAAAAGAACTTTTTATGAAGCGATATATTTTCCTTTTATCTCATTCCTCTATATGTTTTCTACCGTAGCGTCGGGACAGGCAAGGTGGAATCAAGTTTATCAATCTTATATTGATCAGTACAAAGACATGGCCATTGAAGGTATGTTGAAGTATGGTGTACCTGCAAGTATCACCTTAGCACAAGGTTTGCTTGAGAGTGGGGCAGGCCGTGGCCGACTCGTACTTTTAGGTAATAATCATTTTGGAATCAAATGTCATGGTTGGGTTGGACGTACTATCACACACGATGATGACGCAAAAGGAGAATGTTTTCGTGCCTACGATAGTGCATTAGAGAGCTTTGAAGACCATTGTAAGTTTCTTCGTGACCGTCCACGTTATAAGAGTCTGTTCAGTTTAGATAGAACTGATTATCGTGGTTGGGCATACGGGTTGAAGCGAGCTGGATATGCTACTAACCCTGTTTATGCGCAGAGTTTGATTAATCTGATAGAGTTGTATAAGCTCTATGAGTATGACAAGGCTACTCGTTACGACCGATTTATGGCGCATCACAGTGGTGAGAACACTGTTGTTCGTGATATTGATAAGGGTAGGATTAGTCCTGCTCAGATAGTAGGAGCCCATCCTATCAATAGATACAATGATAACTATTATATTGTTGTAAGACAGGGAGATTCGTTTAAGTCGTTAAGTAAGGAGTTAGAGATAAGTGCAAGGAAGCTTGCTAAGTATAATGAGCGCGATAAGCATGACCAACTTATTCCTGGTGAGTATATCTGGTTGAAGAAGAAAAAGAAGAAAGTGCCGAAAGAATATAAGAATCGCCCATATTATGTACGCAAGTCTGAGAGCTTATATGATATTGCGCAGCGATATGGTATTCGTCTGAAGAGTCTCGTGAAGAAGAACGAGAAACTTGCTGAGCGTGGTCTGCGGATTGGCGATGAGGTGATATTATATTAATACAGAACCCACCGGGTTACCTCTATGGAGATGTTTGCAAATGTTGTTGGGTATTGAATATTGACTGTTATTGGCCGGAGTTAGATTGTCATACTTCGCTCATTACCTATATAGTTATAGCGAACTTAATCCCGTTAGGTACTCCTCTCTTTCGGAGGAGGTAGGAGAAGACGTCTCTTTAGACACCTTCCTTTTTCAGAGATGTTGATAGGAGGTCAGCCCATTTGGCATCCTTCTCCTTTTCGAGGAGAGGATGGGGGAGAGGTTTTAGGGGCTGGGAGGAAGGGTTCCTCTTCTCATCATGTCAAATCTTTTTGCTCCTCTCGAACTTGACACATGCTCTTTAAGATGGTAGAAGGGGCCTTTCAACGTTCAAGAACATGCCCTTCTTACATACAGAAGACGCCCTTCTTGAGGCAAGAAGGGCGTCTTTAATAATGCTATATATAACTCGTTGACTTATTGCGGGTTATAAACTTGTTTATAAGAGATACTATACCTTTGTTGTGAGAGACTTTGGCTTGATATTATGTAATGATTTTTCGCAATCTTACTTGTTCTCTCGAATGATGGAGTAATTATTGAGATAATCCCCGTGAGGATTTGAGAGAATGTGGTAAACCACGTCCTTCTCTCATTTAGTAACCCTCTCTACGACTATAAAGAATAGTCAGTATGATGCTCCATAGGTTGGGTGAACCATAGATAAGATACTGTTAATCTCCCATGAATGGTGAGGGTATCAACTGATTAGAAGTCAGTCAGACAGGTATCCAAGGCTTTGGTGATAGCCTCTTTGTCGAGGTTTTGGCCAATAAATACGAGTTTCTGCATTCTGTCTCCGTATGGTTCCTCCCAATCTTTCTTAAGTTTAGGATTTTTCTCAAGGAACTCACGTAATTGGAACTGTGGCATTGTAGCATACCACTGACCAGCATTGCGCAGGCTAACTTGCTTTCCTGCTTGCTCGAAAACATAACAAATATCTTTCTCGTTAGCGAAGTAGCATAAGCCTTTACAACGTATAATCTGCTTAGGCCATTGGCGTGCAACGAAGTCATCAAAGAAGTTTATGTCAAATGGTTTACGTGCATTATACACAAAGGTCTGGATGTTATATTCCAAAGCCTCGCCACTCTCTTCGTTCTCTAAGCCATGGTGGTGGTGATGATGATGGTGATGATGGTGGTGGTCATGATGTTCTTCATGCTCATCATGGTCGTCCTCATGTTCATCATGGTCATGGTGATGCTCATGTTCTTCCTCCTCCTCATCGTGTCCTTCAATCTCTGCAATCCAAGCCGCAGATGTTGCAACCTTATCAAAGTCGAAGTCTCCTGTATTGATAATCTTATCTAAGTCAACATCTCCATAATTACATTCGATAATCTCAGCCTTTGGTTGGAGTGAGCGGATAATCTTCTTTACCAATCCTAACTCATCCTTGCTGACATCATCCACTTTGTTAAGGAGAATGATATTACAGAACTCAATTTGTTGGATAAGTAGATTCTCAAGGTCATCTTCCTGTAAGTCTTTCTTCAGAAGGTCACTACCAGCAGAGAACTCATCACACATACGACGTGCGTCAACGACGGTAACGATAGAGTCGAGTACTGCTTTTCCTTTCTTGGCCAGGTCTGGATACATCTGTGGATAAGCACAGATAGTCTGTGCAATAGGGGCTGGTTCGCAGATACCACTTGCCTCAATGACGATATAATCGAACTTTTGCTGTGATACAATCTCGTTCAACTGCTGCACTAAGTCCATCTTCAACGTACAGCAAATACAACCGTTTTGGAGTGCAACGAGCGAGTCATCCTTCTGGTCGACAACACCGCCTGCCTCAATAAGGTCGGCATCAATATTCACTTCACCAATGTCATTAACGATGACGGCAAACTTAATACCTTTCTTGTTGGCAAGAATCTTGTTTACTAATGTTGTCTTACCGCTGCCTAAGTAACCTGTAAGCAGAAGGACAGGAGTCTCTTTTATATTCATATAATGCGTCTTTTTGTTTTATAATTCTTAGACTACAAAGTTACAAAAAATATTCCAAGTGACGTATTCTGTATGGTGAAATATTGCGTAATTTAGTCTTTCCTATTCCATAATAGAAAGAGAACGGCTATGCCATGATTGGTATAACCGTTCTTTCGGGGATGTGTATTGTCAACTAATAGTCCTTGTAGACAAAAGGAAGAGTGAGACACTTTATCCTATTGAAAACAGTTCTATCTCGAAAATTAAAGTAGAGAAAGCAGGAATGTCACCGTTGCGTTTTGTGCCATAGCCTTCTTGGTAAGGAATGTAGACACGCCAGTGGTCGCCTTTGTGCATTGCGCAGAGTGCTGTTTGAAAACCTGTAATCAGTTCGTTGACACGGAATGCCTCAGGGATACCTCTTTGCCAACTATCATCGAACACCTTACCAGAGATGAGGCTACCACGGTAGTGACAGGTGACGATAGAACGCTCTGAGACTTGTTCCTCACCGCTTCCATCTTTTATTACTTCATAGAGAACACCATGCGAAAGGCTTCGGATACCCTCTCTCTGACTAAGTTCTTTGAGATACTCTTCGTTCTTCAGTTTGTATTCTTGCTTCTTACTCATATCATTTAATTATCCAATAATGCACACAAAAGTAGCTAATATCTTTTGAATTCACAATTAATTCAATTACTTTTGTTTCGGCATAGTATTTGTACAATAGCTTATAAACGAACGATATGGATTTTGATAGAATAGAGAATGACGCACGTCGAGCAGAGCTGATTAGAGTGTTGGAACATTCAATAGAACGCTTGTCATTGGCAGAGTTGGAGGCTTTGTATTACGATCTTGTGGCTAAGGATTACATTAGAGAGTAGAGAAATGCAATTGATGGATAACTGGAACAGGGAGATACTGCGCCTTGCCATCCCCTCTATTATAAGTAATGTGACGGTACCACTGTTAGGTCTTGTCGACTTGGCGGTGGTAGGGCATATTGGCAATGAGACCTATATCAGTGCGATAGCAGTTGGTTCAATGATATTCAATGTGATGTATTGGCTGTTAGGCTTCCTTCGTATGGGTACAAGTGGTATGACTTCTCAGGCATACGGGAGGAAAGATAGGCAAGAATGTTTAGATATTCTTATACGCACCTTGATGATAGGAGTAGGCATGGGCTTGCTCTTCATTGTGGCACAACGTGGCATAGAGTGGGGGATGCTTCGGTTGATGAATACACCAGCAGCCTCGTGGCACTTCGTAGCCACCTATTTTAGAATAGTGATATGGGGTGCTCCAGCAATGTTGGGACTCTATGGCTTGACCGGATGGTTTATCGGTATGCAGAATACACGTACGCCTATGCTTGTCGCAGTATTGCAGAATATAGTCAATATCCTTGCCTCTCTCTTCTTCGTCTTCGTGCTTGGTTGGGGGGTAAGTGGCGTTGCAACAGGAACATTACTTGCTCAATGGGTAGGTTTTCTTGTCTCTCTGTATGCTGCTTATAGGCAGATGACTACTGTCGGAGTTGTTGAGAGTGAGTGTTTGCAAGGGTGTGTCCGTCGAGTGTTGGCTATGAAGGGTAAGTGGGGTGAGTTCTTTCGTGTAAACAAGGATATCTTTTTACGCACCCTTTGTTTGGTAGCTGTCAACTTTTTCTTTACCTCGTCAGGTGGAAAGCAAGGACCAATGATTTTGGCTGTAAACACCTTGTTAATGACATTGTTTACGCTGTTTTCTTATATAATGGATGGTTTTGCATACGCAGGAGAAGCACTAAGTGGGAAGTACTATGGTGCGGGAGATAGAGTAGGGTTGCGTATAACCGTTCGTCGATTGTTTGGTTTTGGCATCATTATGGCCTTGTTTTTTACGTTGATGTATGTCTTTGGGGGTGTAGGTTTTCTCCATCTTCTCACAAGCGATAAGACTGTTGTCGTCGCAGCACACCCCTATCTCTTTTGGGCCTACCTTATTCCCGTAGTGGGGATGGCAGCTTTTGTGTTGGATGGGGTCTTTATTGGGTTGACAGCAACTAAGGGGATGTTGTTCTCAACAGCTATGGCAATGATAACATTCTTCGTTGTCTATTATCTACTGTGGAGTAGTTATGGGAATGATGCCTTATGGATAGCATTCTTATCGTTTCTTGGAATGAGAGGTGTAGCCTCTATACTGTGGGCACGTAGATATTTAGTAATATTTTAAGTAAAAAGATTGTAAGATGAATTTTAGTAGAGTAATAGTCCTTCTTCTAATCCTTCTAATAGGTGTTGGGTATGTAAGTTGGCATGTGTGGCAACTCCTGCCGATGACAGTTACAGGTAAATGGGTCGTTACAGGTGCGTTGCTTTTGTGCTTGGTATGCTTTTTTACCAATTTTATTTTTGGTCTTGATGATAAGCCAATGTCTGTGGCTGTAGCACTGTATGAACTGGGAAATTCTTCTCTTTTCATCGGATTCTATTTATTGTTGTTCTTTCTTGTACTCGATTTAGGTAGACTGTTTCATCTTGTTCCTCGTTCCTTCCTTTACAATAGTTGGATTGGTACGGTGTCGGTTATCGTCATTATGACAGGATTATTTGTCTATGGCTATTTCAATTATCTACATAAAGAACGTGTACCCATGGTTTTGAACTCTGATAAACCTTTTCATCAGCCGCATAGATTGGTAATGATGTCGGATTTACATTTGGGTTATCATAATCGTGCAGATGAGTTTAGAAAGTGGGTTGACATGATCAATGAAGAGAATCCAGAGGTAATTCTTATAGCTGGCGACATCATTGATAGAAGTATTCGAGCTTTGATAGATCAAGATATGGCGTCAGAGTTCCATCGCTTAAAAGCTCCTGTATATGCTTGTTTGGGCAATCATGAGTATTATAGTGGCGAGCCCCGTGCTAAAAAGTTCTATCAAGATGCGGGGATACACTTGCTGATCGACGAGCATAGTGTGGTACCTTTAGCAGGTGGTGACTCAATCCTTATTGTAGGACGTGACGATAGGACGAATAAAAGACGTGCCAGTCTACGACATTTGATAGGGTCAGCACCAAAAGGTTATTATACGATTCTTATGGATCATCAGCCTTATCACTTAGAAGAGGCACAGCAGGCAGGGGTAGATTTCCAACTCTCTGGGCATACACACTATGGACAGGTATGGCCTATAAGTTGGATAGAGGACCTTATCTACGAGGATGCCTTTGGGCCTTTACAGAAGGGAGATACGCATTATTATGTATCTTCTGGAATTGGCATTTGGGGTGGTAAGTTTCGTATAGGAACAAGGTCTGAGTATGTGGTGGCTGACATCAAGAAGGAGTAAGGTGTGTTGTTCATTCTGAATGACACTCTTTATAAAGCAACTATACATATAAGACGCTTGTAATTAGACATTTACTACGTACGGTTAAATTATAAACGTAAGTCTTTCTCCTCGTTGTCTACTTTGGTGCTGGTACTTTGTACATGTTGTATTGATGTCAAACACCAATGGTGTGAGGTGTCTGCACCATCGCTGTTAAGGGCTAAAAGTCTTGTAGAATGTCTTTGGTCTGAATCCTGTTTATCGTTAGGACGGCTGTAAACGACTAAGGACTAATAAGATGTCTGATAGCAATACGATTAATAACCAGTTTTGACCATTATAGTTTATGGCAAGTCCTAAGTTTTAGACAGAATTTCTCTCAATGCACTTCAACACAGTTCTGATGTGGAAAGGTGTGCGTTATTATGTGTTGAAGAATCTAAAAAGAAAAACAGTTATTAGCTTGTAGTTATCAGAAAATAGTTGTATTTTTGCAAAGAATATGATTCGATCGATAAAATAAGGGGCGAAGTTCCATAATTTTCGTTCGTTTTTATTTTGCTAAAATTAATGTTGATAGTTGACTACACGTTATTTGTTCAAATGAAAAAAATTATTTTCTCCCTCATAGTTACGGCTATGATTGTGACAATGTCAGGATGTGGTTCAAGTAAGGGCTTTACCTACTTACAAAATGCTGACTCTATTAGCCTTGCTGCTTCACGTGGTTTGTATGACGCACGCATTATGCCAAAGGATGAGTTGACCATCACGGTGAACACTACCGACCCTGATGCGGCAGCTCCTTTTAACCTGCAAGTACGCAACCAGTTGGGAGGTGGTAAGCAAGTTAGTTCTGGTGGTGGTTCTTTACAGGGCTACTTGGTAGACAACTCTGGCTTTATCAATTTCCCTGTGATTGGTAAGATTCATGTAAGTGGCTTGACAAAGCCTGAGTGTGAGGACCTTATCAAGAGTAAGATTCAACCTTATTTGGCACGCACAGAGAATCCTATTGTGACGGTTCGCATGAGCAGTTATCATATAACGGTGCTTGGTGAAGTTGGTCACCCAGGCGTTATTCCTGTGTCAACGGAGAAGATGAGCGTTATGGAAGCTATTGCACAAGCAGGTGACCTTGGCGTTTATGGTAAGCGTAATAACATCATGTTGATACGTGAAGATGCGACAGGTCAGAAGCACGTCGTACGTTTGAATCTTAATGATGCAAACTTGCTGAACTCACCTTATTATTATCTTCAGCAGAATGATGTCCTCTATATTGAGCCAAACAGCGTAAAGGCTAAGAACTCTGGTATCGGTAGTTCAACCACTCTCTGGTTCTCTTTTATCGGTATCGTGACGTCAGTAGCTTCGCTGCTTGTGAACGTGTTGAGAAAGTAATATACTGTCCTTGGAGGCTATTCTTATAGTCTTCTATGGAAGAAATATAATTGGAATGAGAATATCTTTGACATCCATGTCTTGGGTAGACCTTTCGGGTCTACCAAAAAAGAGGGGGTGTGAGAGGTGTTCTCTTTTTTTAATAAAATAATAGATTGTATTAGGAGTATGTGTGGAATTGTAGGATACATTGGAACAAAGCGTGAAGCTTATCCCATTTTAATTAAAGGCTTACAGCGTCTTGAGTATAGAGGGTATGACAGTGCAGGTGTTGCATTGATAAACGAGAGTAAGAATCTGAATGTATATAAGACTAAGGGGAAGGTTGCCGACCTGGAAGAGTATTGCTCTGATAAGGATACAACAGGTAATATCGGCATTGCTCATACACGTTGGGCTACTCATGGAGAGCCTTCCTCAGTAAATGCTCACCCGCATTATTCGCAGTCTAAGAATCTTGCTATTATTCATAATGGCATCATTGAGAACTATGCTGAGATAAAGCATAACCTCATAGAGAAGGGAATGAAGTTCCAATCAGAGACTGATACAGAAGTGTTGGTGCAACTGATAGATTATATACAGACGAAGAAAAACCTCAGTCTGTTGGAAGCTGTACAGTTAGCACTTCATCAAGTCATTGGTGCATACGCCATAGCTATACTTGATAAGCGTAATCCAGATACTATTATTGCGGCACGTAAACAGAGTCCGTTGGTGGTTGGTATTGGTGATGGGGAGTTCTTCCTTGGCTCTGATGCCAGTCCTATCATTGAGTATACGGATAAGGTAGTGTACTTAGATGATGGTAATATTGCCGTTATGAAGTTAGGAGAAGAGCTGAAGGTGGTTAATATTCTGAATGAAGAGTTATCACCTGAAGTGCGTACTGTAGATATTAATCTTGGTCAGATAGAGAAGGGTGGGTTCCCTCATTTCATGCTTAAAGAGATTTTTGCGCAGCCAGAATGTTTAAAGAATTGTATGCGAGGACGTGTTCATCCTGAGCATAATCAGGTTACGTTGAGTGCTTTGATAGACCATCGTAATGAATTACTCAATGCAAAGCGCATAATTATCGTAGCTTGTGGAACAAGTTGGCATGCAGGATTAATAGGTAAGCAGTTGATAGAAGAGTATTGTCGTATCCCTGTTCAGGTTGAATACGCAAGTGAGTTTCGTTATGGAAATCCCGTAGTTGGTAGTGGTGATGTTGTCATTGCTATCTCACAGAGTGGTGAAACAGCAGACACACTTGCGGCAGTCGAGCTTGCAAAGTCTAAGGGTGCTTTCATTTATGGTATCTGTAATGCGATAGGCTCAAGTATTCCTCGTGCTACTGATACGGGTACTTATATTCATGTAGGACCTGAGATTGGCGTAGCATCAACGAAGGCCTTCACAGGACAGGTTACTGTGTTGACAATGTTTGCACTTGCACTTGCACATGCAAAAGGAACTATCAGCGAAGAAGATTACAAGAAAGTAATAAAGGAATTGGCTGAAATGCCATCTATTATAGAAGAGGTGTTAAAGTCAAATGAGCAGATAGCAGACTTAGCTCGTACGTTTACTTACGCCCGTAACTTCCTCTATCTTGGTCGAGGATATAGTTATCCTGTGGCTTTGGAAGGTGCATTGAAGTTGAAAGAGATATCCTATATACATGCAGAAGGTTATCCAGCAGCAGAGATGAAACATGGTCCAATTGCTTTGATTGACTCAGATATGCCAGTTGTAGCTATTGCAACCCATAACGGAATGTATGAGAAAGTAAGGAGTAATATCCAAGAGATAAAAGCACGTCAAGGTCGTGTGATAGCTTTAGTATCAAAGGGTGATACAACAATCTCTAAGATTGCGGATGCTGTCATTGAACTTCCAGACATGATGGAATGTCTTGAACCATTAGTAGTAACGGTTCCACTACAGCTGTTGGCTTATCACATAGCTGTATGCAAAGGCAAGGATGTTGATCAGCCGAGAAATCTGGCGAAGTCAGTTACTGTTGAATAAGAATCGAATGAGTGGTAGTAAACCAAACATTATAAGACATAGTCTGTGCGAGTTAACGCTTAATGTGCAGGCTATGAACACTCCTAAAAAATGAAACCAATAATATCTTCCTATTTAAAAGGGGAGATATACAGAGAGAAAGAGTAATATAAAAGAACAAGATAGACAGAAAGCTTATCAATGGAAAAGAACATTCATGAAGATTGCGGTGTAGCAATGATACGTTTGTTGAAGCCGCTTGAGTATTATCAGGAGAAGTATGGCACCTGGATGTATGCACTGAATAAACTCTATCTGATGATGGAGAAGCAGCATAATCGTGGTCAGGAAGGGGCTGGTATGGCTTCTGTAAAATTAGACTCTGAGCCAGGTAATGAATATATGTTCCGTGAGCGTGCAGAGGGAAAGAATGCTGTTACTGAGATATTTGCTAATGTTCATAAGCATTATAAGGACTACTCACAGGAGCAGTTGTCTGATGTTTCTTTTGCTAAAACTAAGCTTCCCTTTGCGGGAGACCTTTATATGGGCCACCTTCGGTACTCTACTACCGGCAAGAGTGGCCTTTCTTATGTTCATCCTTTCTTGCGTCGTAACAATTGGAAGGCTAAGAACCTCTGTATGTGTGGCAACTTTAATATGACGAATATTGAAGATGTCTTTGAGATACTGACCGAACAAGGACAGTGTCCACGCATCTATAGTGATACGAACATCCTATTGGAATTGATGGGACACAGACTCGACCGTGAGGTTGAACGTAACTTTGTGGCTGCTCAAAAGTTAGGTTTGGAGAAGCGTGCTATCACCAACTATATTGAAGAGAACGTACAGATGAGCAATGTCCTTAAGACAACGATGCAGCATTTTGATGGTGGTTACGTTATTTGTGGATTGACTGGTTCAGGTGAGATGTTCTCTATTCGTGACCCATGGGCAATACGTCCTGCTTTCTATTATAAGAATGATGAGATTGTTGTCTTAGCCAGTGAGCGTCCTGTTCTACAAACAACATTCGACCTCGAATGTGATGATATTCAGGAATTGAAGCCTGGTCAAGCACTGATAGTCAACAAGAGTGGGGAGTGTTCACTACAGCAGATACTTGAACCTAAGCAGAATGCGGCTTGCTCTTTTGAACGAATTTATTTCTCTCGTGGCTCGGATCGCGATATATATAAGGAACGTGAAACCTTAGGACGCCAGTTGACAGATGCAGTCTTGAAGGCTGTTGATTATGATACAGAGCATACTGTTCTCTCGTACATCCCTAATACAGCAGAAGTAGCATTCTATGGTCTTGTTCATGGCTTTAAGGAACAAATAGACAAGAAGAAGGTTGAGCAGATTGCAGCTTTAGGTTCTAATGCTGCTCCAGAGGAGGTTTATCATATCATTCATCAAGATGTACGCTCAGAGAAAGTGGCATGGAAAGATATAAAATTGCGTACTTTCATTACAGAAGGTAACTCACGTAACGACCTTGCCTCTCATGTCTATGACGTTACATACGAGTGTATTAAACCCTATCAGGATAGTCTTGTCATCATTGACGACTCTATCGTGCGTGGTACAACATTGAAAGAAAGTATCCTCCGTATCCTTGATCGTCTGCATCCTAAGAAGATTGTAGTCGTGTCAAGTGCACCACAGATTCGTTTCCCAGACTACTACGGTATTGATATGCCTCATCCAGAGGAGTTCTGTGTGTTCCGTGCTGTAGTCGAATTGATACGTGAACGTGGTCAAGAAAGTCTTCTTCGTGAAGTGTATGAGAACTGTAAGAAAGAATTGGCAAAGCCTAAGGGCGAACCTATCTTCAATGCTGTACGTGCTGTTTATAAGCCATTTACGGTAGATGAGATTAATAAGAAGATAGTTGAAATGCTGCGCCCTGAGGGGATGACAACGCCTGTTGAACTTGTCTTCCAGAGTGTAGAAGGATTGCATAAAGCTATTCCTAATCACCCAGGTGACTGGTATTTCACAGGAAACTACCCAACTCCTGGTGGTATGCGATTGGTCAATGCGGCCTTCGTTAACTATTATGAGCGTGAACACTTAAATGCAGGAAAGGCGTAATAAACGCCTACCTGTAAATTATTATCATGATAAAAAAGAATTATTTTCATGAAAAGAAAGATTTCTTTTCACGACAAGAAATAATTCTTTTCATGAATAGAAATTTCAATCCAACAATACTATAAGCAATGAGGAACGTAACTTTAGTCTTAAGTGACGGAACAAAATTCCATGGAAAGTCGTTTGGATATGACGCCCCAGTGGCTGGTGAAGTAGTCTTCAACACAGCTATGATGGGCTATCCAGAGAGCTTAACCGACCCTTCATACGCGGGTCAGCTATTAACAATGACCTTCCCATTGGTAGGTAATTACGGTGTACCACCTTTTACTATAGGGGAGAGTGGTATTCCAACCTTCATGGAGAGTGATAAAATCTATGTATCAGCCTTGATAGTGTCTGACTATACAGAGGCGCATTCACATTGGAATGCTGTGGAGAGTTTGGCTGACTGGCTGAAGCGTGAACACGTACCAGGTATTACTGGTATTGATACACGTGAACTTACTAAGGTTTTACGTGAGCACGGTGTGATGATGGGTAAGATTCTCTTTGATGATGAACCTAATAATATCCCAGAGGCTGATTACGAGGGAGTAAACTTTGTTGATCGCGTTTCAACAAAAGAGATTATCCACTACAACGAGGGCGCTGGTAAGAAGGTTGTCCTTGTTGACTGCGGTGTGAAAGCCAATATTATCCGTTCATTGATTACCAGAGGAGTTGAGGTTATCCGTGTACCTTGGAACTATGATTACACTGGTATGGATTATGATGGCCTTTTCCTCGGTAATGGTCCTGGTGACCCTGATATGTGTAATGATGCTGTTGAGGTTATTCGTAAGCAGATGAGTATGAGTAAGAAACCTATCTGTGGAATCTGTATGGGTAATCAATTGCTTTCAAAGGCTGCAGGAGCAAAGATTTATAAGTTGAAATACGGTCATCGTGGACATAACCAGCCTGTTCGCATGGTAGGTACTGATAAGTGTTATATAACCTCACAGAATCACGGTTATGCAGTTGATGCATCCACATTAGACAAGGAATGGCAGGAACTCTTCGTTAACATGAATGACGGAAGTAATGAGGGTATTCGCCATAAGGAGAATCCTTGGTTTACCTCACAGTTCCACCCAGAGGCTTGCTCTGGTCCGGTTGATACTTACTTTATGTTTGATAAATTTGTAGAAACACTGAAATAATGAAAGACGAGTCAATAAAGAAAGTCCTGATACTTGGTTCAGGCGCATTGAAGATTGGTGAAGCAGGAGAGTTTGATTACTCTGGTTCACAGGCGTTGAAGGCATTACGCGAGGAGGGTGTTTCTACGGTTTTGATAAACCCAAACATTGCAACCGTACAGACATCTGAGGGTGTAGCAGACCAAATCTACTTCCTCCCAGTTCAACCTTACTTCGTTGAGCGTGTTATTGAGAAGGAACGTCCTGATGGAATTCTCCTGTCTTTTGGTGGCCAGACAGCACTAAACTGTGGTGTTGAGTTGGATAAGACAGGTGTGCTGAAGAAGTATAATGTAAAGGTTTTAGGTACTCCTGTTAAGGCTATCATGGATACTGAAGACCGTGAACTCTTCGTTGAACGACTTGACGAGATTGATGTAAAGACTATCAAGAGTGAGGCTTGTGAGGATATTCAGCAGGCACGAGTGGCTGCAAAGAACCTCGGTTATCCTGTTATTGTACGTGCTGCATACGCATTAGGTGGCCTTGGTAGTGGATTTGCCGATAATGAGGAAGAATTGAATACACTCTGTGAGAAGGCCTTCTCATTCTCTCCTCAGGTATTGGTAGAGAAGAGTTTGAAGGGTTGGAAAGAGATAGAGTACGAGGTTGTTCGTGACCGTTACGACAACTGTATCACAGTTTGTAATATGGAGAACTTCGACCCACTTGGTATTCACACAGGTGAGTCTATCGTTATTGCACCTTCTCAGACCCTTTCTAACAGCGAGTATCATAAGCTTCGTGCACTGTCTATAAAGATAGTACGTCATATTGGTATTGTTGGTGAATGTAATGTTCAGTATGCTTTCGATCCAGAGAGTGAGGATTATCGTGTTATTGAGGTAAATGCTCGTTTGTCTCGTTCTTCAGCTCTTGCCAGCAAGGCAACTGGTTATCCTCTTGCTTTTGTTGCTGCTAAGTTGGGTATGGGCTACGGACTCTTTGAGTTGAAGAACTCTGTTACAAAGACCACTTCTGCTTTCTTCGAACCAGCACTCGACTATGTAG
Organism: Prevotella sp. C561; assembly: GCF_000224595.1. Taxonomy (NCBI): domain Bacteria; kingdom Pseudomonadati; phylum Bacteroidota; class Bacteroidia; order Bacteroidales; family Prevotellaceae; genus Prevotella; species Prevotella sp. C561. Next base: position 71,871 of record NZ_JH114145.1, read on the forward strand.
TCTGCAAGATTCCACGTTGGGACCTCAGTAAGTTCCGTGGTGTGGATAGGGAATTAGGCTCAAGTATGAAGTCTGTTGGTGAGGTAATGGCTATTGGCCGTAACTTCGAGGAAGCCATTCAGAAGGGTCTTCGTATGATAGGACAGGGCATGCATGGCTTTGTTGAGAACAAAGAATTGCAGATAGACGATCTTGATGCAGCGTTGCGTGAACCTACCGACAAGCGTGTGTTCCTTATTTCTAAGGCGATGCACAAGGGCTATACGGTTGACCAGATTCACGAACTAACCAAGATTGACCGTTGGTTCCTTAATAAACTCAAGCATATCATAGATATTGATGAGGAACTGAAAACTAAGAATATCAACACACTTGATAAGGAACTTCTGCGTACAGCAAAGGTTTATGGCTTTACAGACTTCCAAATCGCACGTGCTGTTGGTTTGGAAGAAGAGTGCAAGAAGATGCACGAAGCTATGAGAATCGTTCGTCGTTTACGTAAGAGTTTTGGTATTCTTCCTGTTGTTAAGCAGATAGATACATTGGCTGCCGAGTATCCTGCACAGACCAATTACCTCTATGTTACATACGCTGGTGTGGCTTCAGATGTTACGTTCCCTAATGATCGTAACTCAGTTATCGTACTTGGTTCAGGTGCTTACCGCATTGGTAGTTCTGTAGAGTTCGACTGGTGTGGTGTTCAGGCATTGAATACCATCCGTCGTCAGGGCTATCGTTCTATTATGATTAACTATAATCCAGAGACAGTGTCAACGGATTATGACATGTGTGATCGTCTCTATTTCGATGAGTTGACCTTCGAACGTGTTATGGATATCATTGATGCAGAGAATCCACATGGTGTGATTGTATCAACAGGTGGTCAGATTCCAAATAACCTTGCTATGTATCTTGATGAGGAGAATGTGCCTATTCTTGGAACATCAGCAAAGGATATTGATAACGCTGAGGACCGTGCTAAGTTCTCGTCAATGCTCACAGAGAATGGTATCAATCAGCCAGAATGGAGTGCATTGACAAGTATGGACGATATTGATAAGTTCGTTGACCGTGTTGGCTTCCCAGTACTTGTACGTCCATCTTACGTACTTTCTGGTGCAGCTATGAATATCTGTTCTAATAGAGATGAACTCACTCGCTTCCTTCAGTTGGCTGCCAACGTCAGCGAAGACCACCCTGTTGTGGTAAGTAAGTTCATTGAACATGCAAAGGAGATTGAGATGGATGCTGTTGCACAAGATGGTGAGATATTGGCATACGCTATCTCTGAGCATATTGAGTTTGCTGGTGTTCACTCTGGTGATGCTACTATCCAGTTCCCACCACAGAAACTTTATGTAGAGACTATGCGCCGTATTAAGCGCATCAGTCGTCAGATTGCGAAGAAGTTGCACATCAACGGACCATTCAACATTCAGTTTATGGCACGTGATAACGATATCCTCGTTATTGAGTGTAACCTCCGTGCGAGCCGTTCATTCCCATTCGTTAGTAAGGTGTTGAAGCTCAACTTCATCGACTTGGCTACTAAGATTATGCTTGGTGCACCTGTTGAGAAGCCTAATAAGAACCTCTTCGACCTTGATTACGTAGGTATTAAGGCGTCTCAGTTCTCTTTCAATCGTTTACAGAAGGCCGACCCAGTGTTAGGTGTTGATATGAGTTCTACAGGTGAGGTAGGTTGTTTGGGTGATGACACCTCAACAGCTTTGATGAAATCAATGCTGTCTGTTGGTCTTAGAATACCAAAGAAGACAATCTTGTTGTCAACAGGTGGCGCAAAGCAGAAGGCTGAAATGCTTGATGCGGCAAAGATGTTGAAGCAGCATGGATATGAACTCTATGCAACAGTTGGTACATCAAAGTATCTCACAGAGAACGGTATTGAGAACACACTCGTCTATATGCCATCAGATGAAGGACAACATCCACAAGCGCTTGAACTTCTCCATGAGAAGAAGATAGACATGGTTGTGAACATGCCAAAGGACCTTACTCCGCGTGAGTTGACGAATGGTTATAAGATTCGTCGTGCTGCTATCGACCTCAATGTACCATTGATAACGAATAGCCGACTGGCAAGTGCGTTTATTTCAGCCTTCTGCAATGTCGGAATGGATGATATTGATATTAAGGCATGGGGCGAGTATTAATGCTCTTCAGATATTAATAAGCGTATAGGGAGTTTAGAGATAAGTTATCTTTAAGGGTATTCATACATATTTCTAAACTCCCTTAACTTTTTATTTGAGAACGAGGTGGTAATGTGTTTACTGCCTTTTACTCTCTTGACCCTTTTACTTTTAAAATATGAAACTACTATCTATGCGGGCTCTTCCTACATCCTTTGTGGTTGTTATGGTCTTAGCTATTATGTCATGTTCAGGTTATTCTTCACGAGGAGTAGGACATTATGATACGACACAAGTTGACACAATGATGGCTGTCGACCTTGATAGTAATTCGTCTGGTGATGGGACGTATGTATCGTCATGGTCTTATCAGAATGACTCACTTGTTGCCAAGACACAAAGTGCACCAAATAAGAAATCACAGATAACTCCTTCTAATCGTATGACGATACGAGTTAGATATCTTGGACGTGTTGGAATAGAGGCTTGTATGATACTTGGTGATGGTGAGCAGTTTGCTGGTAATAGTTATGATACAACTAATTTTGTACGTGTCTACGCATACGGAGAAGAGGTGGGGAGGTTCAGTTATAAGCCTGGAATCAGTAAACAAACTGACTCAGCATTTGTTCAAGACCCCATAGGTTTCGTTGACTGTCTCCGTAAATATCGTTCTTTCAAGATAGAAACAACCACTTTTACCAGCGGAACACTTGTTTATAACTTTGATGCCATTGCGACCTTGGCTAAAAGAAGATAAGAGGGTAGTGTGTTACCATGGGAATTTTTGTTTTCTCTAATTCCCATATCGTGATATTATTAGTTGGTCGTATAGATAATATAAAGGATAATGAAGAAAGGACTTGTATTAGAAGGAGGCGCCATGCGCGGATTGTTTTCAGCTGGTGTGATGGATGTTTTGATGGAGAATGAGATATGGCCTGATGGTGTGATAGGTGTTTCTGCTGGTGCTGCCTTTGGTTGTAATATGAAGTCAAAACAGCCAGGACGGGCAATAAGATACAACAAAAAGTTGGTAAACGACTGGCGATATGCTTCTTTACGATCACTCCTTACGACCGGTGATTACTTTGGTGGGGAGTATGCTTACCATTATATGCCTCGTCACATCGACTACTTTGATGTTGATACCTTCCGTGATAACCCTATGGAGTTCTGGGCTGTATGTACGAATGTCGGTACGGGTAAGGCTGAATACAAGCGTTTGATGGAGGTTGATGATAATTGTTTAGAATTTATTCGTGCCTCTGCATCTATGCCTATTGCTGCTCGTATTGTGACGGTGGAAGGTAAGAAACTATTGGATGGTGGTATTGCCGACTCTATTCCTCTTCGCTTTTTTCAAGAGCAAGGGTACGACCATAATCTCGTTGTACTTACTCAACCAGAAGACTATGTGAAGACTCCTAATTCATTAATGCCCCTTATGCGAATGTGGTTACATCGTCATCCACGTATTGTGCGGGCTTTGGAACAGCGCCATATCATGTATAATGAGCAGTTGGCATATATCAAAGAGGAAGAAAAGAAACCTAATACGCTGGTCCTACGACCTAAAGGAAAACTTACTATTGGGCACCTTTCTCACGATCCTGCCATGATGCAAGCAACGTATGAACAGGGTAGGGAGGTAGCCTTAGAGAGGTTGGATGAGATAAAGAAACTATTTGAATTATAAGAAACAGAATACAAATGATGAAGACAAAAGCAGAAGAGAAAGTAAGTATCTTGTTTATTTGTTTAGGCAATATATGCCGTTCTTCAGCGGCTCATGCTGTGATGCAACACCTTGTTGACGAACGAGGGTGGGGCAACCGATACTTGATAGACTCAGCAGGAATTGGGGGTTGGCACGTTGGACAGCTTCCAGACAAGCGGATGAGAGAGTGTGGAAGGCAGCGTGGGTATAATGTCAATCATCATGCTCGGCAGTTTGATGCAAGCAGAGATTTTGATTGTTTCGATAAGATTGTCGTTATGGACGAAGATAACTATCGTAATATTACGTCGCAAGCACCAAATGAGGCGGCACGAAAGAAGGTTATTCGAATGGCAGATTTCTTCACTCAGCATCCTTCAGCTACTTGTGTTCCCGACCCTTATTATGGTGGTACAGAGGATTTCAACTTCGCTCTTGATTTGATAGAAGACGGCTGTGAGGGTATCTTAAAAGCGCTTTCTAATCATTGATAAAGTCTATTAACGAAGGCCGAATATAACACTTACAATTACAGAAATATTTTTCATTTCATTTTGCTGTCATATTTAACATTTCATGTAATCTCGTTGTAAACTAATGTGTTAGGTGACAATATTGAATGACAGTAATGACAGCAAATTTAGTTTTAGGTGAAATGCAGCGTTATCGTTTCTCTGAAACAAAGTAGTGGGAAATGTTCAATTTGCAAGGAGCAACCAAAAGACGCAAAAGGATTGAAATGCGGACACTAAGAAGGATGATGACAATGTCGCTCGCATAGACCTTTTAAGTATCAAAAACTTGTAGTTATATAACTGACACCGAGCCGAAGGAGTAGGGTGATGTTCCCCTTCTTTATTGGACTACAGCATTTTTACAACCAGTCCAAGGTATCTTTGCAACCTATCCGAAGGCTTTGGACAACTTGTTCGGAGCCTCCGTACAACCTGTCCGGAGCCTCCGTACAACCTGTCCGGAGCCTTCGGACAATCTGTCCGGGACATCCGGACAAGATGAGATAAGCCTTAAAACGTGGGGAGAAGATGGGATAAAGGGAGGAATAAGGGTGTTGTTACATGAAAAAGTAAGGATTTACTGTAGTTCTTTCTTGCCCTTCTCAAAACCATTACTTATCCCTTATCAATTATGATGATGGCCAATAGAGTTCAAGGACGTTTCTTTCTTGAGTCTTATTAAGTGGTTGCTAACTCACGTTAGTTCCTTCATTTCCTACATCAGCACTACATAAAAAAAGTCCCACAACAAACTATTATTAGTTATGTTATGGGACTCTTTGTTTTATTCTTTCGTAGCTTATAACTATTCCATAGTCTTCAATATCTCTTGACAGAGCATATATCCCTTAATCATCATACGTGGAATATGGAAAGGACCCTTGAAGATATTACCCTTTGCAGGCTGTGCAACGGTTCCGTCACGATGTAGGTAACCATACCACTCAGGATAGTCTTGATCAGGGAAGTGGGCGTATGTCCACTCGCTAATGCGCTGATGACGATAGAGATATTCCTCATCGCCTGTTCCAAGGTAAGCATAGAGAGAGGCAATGATAGTCTCGCACTGTGGCCACCAGAACTTCATATCCTGTGAGTAGTCCTGTGGTGGGAGGTTACGGCAGTCTCTGAAGTTGATGATACCACCATATTGCTTGTCCCATCCCCAGTCCCATGACCAATCGAAGATGGTGAGGGCGGTGTCGAGTAGGTCTTTATCCCAGTTGCGCAACTTTGCTTCCTCCATGATAAACCATGCGGTCTCAATACAATGACCAGGGTTGATGGTACGTGTTGCATTGGTATCAATGAACTCTCCCTTTGGACCGACAGTTTCAAGCAATGCCTTAAACTCTGGGTGCATAAAGTAGCGACGGAGCAATGAGATAGACTCATCAATCTGCTGAGTCAGTGTTGGGTCGTCAATCACCGCACGCAGACGTGAACCAACGTTGATGAGAATCATAATGATAGAATGGCTCTGCATCTCTACTGTAGGCTCATACTTAGCAGGGAGAAAACCTGGCGTAGAGAGGAAGCGCTGTGCATCATGGAACACCTGCAACGCTCTTTCTGCATAGTGTTTGTCACCTGTAGCCAAAGAGTATTCGGCAAAGGCTATTGCTGCGAATGTCTCTGAGAAAACATAACGACGCTTGCGCAGTGGTTTGCCTTCTGCTGTCACCTCAAAGTACATGTGTCCGTCTTTGTCAAAGCAATACTTCTCAATGAAGTCGATAGCCGACTTAGAGGCTTCAAGCCACTCTTGGTTCTTCTCTACATTGTTGTATGCAAAAGCGCAGATGAAGGCCCATCGTCCTTGAAACCACACCGATTTCGTTGTGTCCATTAAGGATCCATCACGGTCCAAGCAGGTGTATATACCGCCATTCTCCTTGTCCCAGCCATGGTTCAACCAGAAGGGCATAATGTTGTTAGTTAGGTCGTTCTTGTAGGTTTCAGCCCATGAACGTAAGTATTCTTTCTTATTCATAATCTTAGGTGATATTATCTATATGTTTATTCTCCAATGGATAGCTGTGTAGGGTGGGTAAGGAACAATCTTACTGAGTCCTTCCTTCATCAAAGAAACCCGACAAATTTAGAACTAATTTACCGATTATCCAAATAAAAGAGATGATAACTTGTAACTTTATTCTTGATAGCTATGACTTATTTCAGAACTTTCGCAAGGAAACGAGAAGTGTAGCTCTCCTTATTCTTTGCCACTTCTTCTGGTCTACCACAGCTCAACATGCGACCACCTCCACGTCCTCCTTCTGGTCCCATGTCTATGATATAGTCTGCAAGTTTGATGACATCGAGGTTGTGTTCGATGATGATAACAGTGTTACCACGGTCAACAAGTTTCTGTAAGACGTCCATCAAGATACGTATGTCTTCAAAGTGCAGACCTGTTGTAGGCTCATCAAGGATGTAAAGGGTCTTACCGGTGTCACGTTTTGCCAGTTCTGTAGCCAACTTAACACGCTGACTCTCACCGCCAGAGAGGGTAGTAGAGCTTTGTCCAAGCTTGATATAACCCAAGCCAACATCTTGTAGTGCCTTAATCTTCGGTAGTATCTGTGGTACGTTCTCAAAGAACTCTACAGCCATGTTAACCGTCATGTCGAGCACGTCGGCTATTGACTTTCCCTTGAAACGCACTTCTAACGTCTCACGGTTATAGCGTTTACCATGGCAGACCTCGCACGGTACCATTACATCAGGTAGGAAGTTCATCTCAATAGTCTTGTAGCCATTACCGCCACAGGCCTCACAACGTCCTCCTTTCACATTGAAAGAGAATCGTCCAGGCTTGTAGCCTCGTATCTTAGCTTCGGGGAGATTGACGAAGAGTTGGCGTATATCAGAGAATACACCGGTGTAAGTAGCAGGGTTACTACGTGGTGTACGGCCGATAGGACTTTGGTCAACATTGACTACTTTATCGATGTTGTCAATCCCTTCAATACTCTTGTAAGGCATTGGACGCTTCAGTGAGCGGTAGAAGTGTTGTGAGAGAATGGGCTGTAGGGTCTCGTTGATTAACGTACTCTTTCCTGAACCAGACACACCAGTGACGACAATTAGTTCGCCAAGTGGGAAGGTTACGTCTACGTCCTTCAGGTTATTACCCTTACAGCCAGTGAGCTGTAGCGTCTTTCCATTACCTTCTCTGCGTTCCTTAGGTATCTCTATTTTACGCTCACCGTTCAAGTATTGTGCGGTAAGCGTGTGTGTCTTGAGCATGTCTGCAGGTGTTCCTTGGAAGACAACCTCGCCACCTTTGCGTCCAGCTTTTGGTCCGATGTCTACAATCCAGTCGGCAGCACGCATCATGTCTTCGTCGTGTTCTACCACGATGACCGTGTTTCCCATGTCGCGCAGCTCTTTTAGCGAGTTGATAAGACGCTCATTATCACGCTGATGAAGGCCGATAGATGGTTCATCAAGGATATAAAGAACATTAACAAGTTGTGAACCAATCTGTGTGGCAAGGCGGATACGCTGGCTTTCACCACCTGAAAGCGTAGCACTTTGGCGGTTCAAAGCAAGATAATCAAGGCCCACATCGAGTAAGAAATTTATACGTTTACGTATCTCCTTCACTATCTCTACAGCGATTGTACGCTGTTTCTCATTCATGTGTTCCTCAACATGGTCTATCCAATCTCGCAGCTCGGTTATATCCATTTCTGCAAGTTCAGCAATGTTCTTATCCCATATCTTGTAAGATAAAGCCTCACGATTAAGACGATGACCATGACATTCAGGACATTGTGCTTCGGCTATGAACTGGTCGGCCCACTTCTTTCCCGCTGAGGAATCATCGTTCTCCATCACGGTGCGGAGGTACTTGATGATACCATCAAAGGACACAAAGTAGTCGGAGGTGGTGTGTACAAGCTCTTTAGCAATCTTCAACTTCTCCAAAGAACCATACAAAACTTCATCCATTGCCTCCTTTGGAATATCCTTGACAGGGGTCTTGAGGCTACAATCATATCGTTTTAAGAGTGCATCTATCTGCCAGAAGATCATCTGGTTCTTATACTTTCCTAACGGTACGATAGCCCCACTATGGATGTCAAGCTTATCATCAGGAATCACCTTCTTTAAGTCTATCTCATCAATCACACCCAATCCTTTACACTGCGGACAAGCTCCTTCGGGCGAGTTAAAGGAGAAGATGTTTGGAGCAGGGTCTTTGTATGCTATCCCAGTGACTGGGTCCATCAGTCGTTTAGAGAAATATTTAGCTTCGTCTCGTTCGTTATCAAGAATCATTATCAAGCCTTCTCCTTGCTTCATGGCCGTAGAGACCGTCTTTGCCAGACGCTCACGTAGTGTCTCATTCTCCGTACCACTTAGTTTCATCTTGTCGATGACAACCTCGATGTTATGGTTCTTGTAGCGGTCTACCTTCATACCACGTGTAAGCTCTTGTACCTCTCCATCGACACGAATGTACAAGTATCCCTTGCGTCGCATCTGTTCAAAGAGTTCACGATAATGTCCTTTACGATTGCGAACAAGTGGTGAGAGGATATATATCTTGCGGTCTTGATAATCAGACATAATCATGTCTACCACTTTCTCCTCGGTGTATTTCACCATCTTCTCACCGCTCATATAAGAATAGGCTTCACCTGCACGTGCATAAAGAAGGCGCAGGAAATCGTATATCTCAGTTGTTGTACCAACGGTCGAGCGGGGGTTCTTGTTTGTTGTCTTCTGTTCGATGGAGATGACAGGGGATAATCCTGTAATCTTGTCGACGTCTGGACGCTCCATATTACCAAGGAAATTGCGTGCGTAAGCAGAGAAGGTTTCAATGTATCGACGCTGTCCTTCGGCGAAGATAGTGTCGAATGCAAGCGAACTTTTGCCTGAACCAGACAGTCCAGTGAAGACAGTAAGTGAGTTGCGTGGGATAGTTATATCTACATTCTTCAGATTATGTACTCTTGCTCCGAAGACTTCTATTTTCTCATTCATGGGAGTTGTTGGGTGTTAAATGTTGGGTGTTTGGTGTTGAATGTTGGGTGTTGATGGATAGTTGGGTGTTTGGTGTTTGGTGATGGGTGTTGATGATTAGTACTGTGTTGATGGTTTCCTTGAAGATAACCACTGATGAAAATCGCTATTCATCACCGCCCATCACTCATCACCTATCACCCACCCATCATCATCTCGTCGACTGCGTGTAACCTCTGAGAAGGTTAACATCTCGTCGGATGTGGAACTCTTTGCCGTCAGCTCCTTTGGCGGTTACATTGACGAAATAAGTTCCTTGGGCAACGTCTTTGCCTTTATACTTACCATCCCAGCCACCAGTAGGGTCATTCCATTCGTATATCTTTTGTCCCCAACGGTTAAAGATGATAGCTTTGAACTCTACAATACTCTTATAGCCGGGTTTGGCACGATAGATATCATTGATGCCATCGCCATTAGGTGAGAATGCATTAGGCATTTGTAGACTACTCTCACTAATCGACAGGCTTATTGGGTTATAGCGTGTGGTGTCACCATTTAGAATCTCATAGAGTATTACCCTCGTCGTACCAGCCTCTGTGAACGTGTATTCCGTGTCCTTATCATAACGGATAAGAAAGGCCGAACGAGGATTCTTCTGGTTGAAGAAATGCCATTCGTAGTTTGTTGCTGCATCCGTTGTGGTAGCTGGGCTGGCTGTGAAAGTTATTGTTAATGGAGCTGAACCACTATAAGTATCACCAGCTGCAATCGTGTTTGTCTCACCATTCGTATCTGTATATTTGGCCGATGGCTGGCAGTTTTGTGCCCAAGCTACTGTAGATAGCACCATTGAAAGCATTATGGCCAATATCCGTGGTTTATGTTGTTTCATTCTTATCGTTCGTTTATGTTACCTTGAAAATTGTATAATCGTGCAAATTTACACAATTTTTCCCATACAGACAAGTAAATGTTCTTGTCTGGATAAGATAATACTGCGTATTTCTTCATCGGTGGTTTCACTCCTTACAAAAAAGTGTAAACGATGTTGCCTTAACCCCTTTTCACTCCCCATCACTCCTTATCAAAAGTGTAGATGGAATTGTCTTAACTCCTTTTCACTCCCTTTTACTCCTTAACACCTTATGAAATTACTCCCCTTCACTCCTTAACTCCTCATAGAATCATTCCCCGTCAGCTCAAAATTCCTTGTTAGTTTGTCAATATCTTTCGCTCCCCTTAAAGCTACTACATGCTTTTCATGCTCATAGAAGAGGCCTAACTACGTTCAAGAACATGCCCTTCTTGCCTATTGAAGATGCCCTTCTTGAAGCAAGAAAGGCCCCTTCTTCGACGCTGTTTGTAATATGCTGATTTGTTGAATATTATAAACTTGTGTTTTAAGGAAAGGTTAGTCTTATGTTGAGAATGTTTGGTTTACCTTTGTGTAAGGATTTTTCATATCCTTGTTGGCCTTTTCGGACTATTGAGAGCTGATTGAAATCCCCCTGTAGAAGATGCTGATAGAAGGAGAAGGGGAGTTTGTTCTCACAGAATATCATAGTCTTTGCGTACAAATGGGATGCAGTCTAAGATTATAAGGAATGGTCAAGGCGTCAAGGCAGAAATAGGATGAGCCCTCCTCTTTGAACTTTTTGTTTTTTGTCTTCTTGTTAAGCATGAATGAAGAAAAGTTGCTATAACAGCTCAATTCACTCAAATTATTTTTCCTGTCATATCTGTCATAGATTCTAAGATGTTAACTTGTTGGTTTACAGCAAAGTTTCATGAAATGTTAAATATGACAGCAACTTAAAATAAAACTATTCTTGTAAGATATGTAATCGTTTCTCTCTGGTGAGTGAGTCATTATCTTTCTATATTTCGGAAGAACCTAAGATAACATCGAACAATAGATTACTAAAAAATTATACAAGAACGTTATTATGTGCACAAATAAATTATTTGCTATTAACGTTTTTGTGTTTTTTATCATTCTACATCTTTTGATTACAGATTTCTTTTGTATATTTGCAGTTGTAATTAAATCTTTTTGAAACCAACAGTATGTTTATGAGAAAGTATTTGAAATATCTTTTGTTATTCTTTGCGATGACTTTTAGTTATAGCTTATTGGCACAAAGTGTCCAATGGCACGACCAACATAAAGTTAAACGCAAGGAGACTATATTCGGAATAGCCAAGGAGTATGGTGTTACCATCCCACAACTTATAGAAGCAAACCCTTTGATGAAGCAAGCAGGATACGAACTGAAGAAGGGCGACCTAATCTTTGTTCCTTATTCAAAGGAGGGAGATTTCCAAGCTGACGGGTCTATAAAAGGTAAGGTAGACAAGAAGGCTGCGGCAAAGGCTGCCACTAATCAGGTTGCTGCGAAGGCTGTGAATGCTATTCGTGTAGGTGTTATGCTACCCTTGCATAACCAAGATGGAGATGGTAAACGTATGGTTGAATACTATCGTGGTATCTTGTTGGCTCTTAACCAGTTGAAGAGTGAGGGTATTACGACTGATGTTCATGCATGGAACGTACCAAAGGGTGCTGACATCCGAACTACATTGTTGGAGCCAAACGCTTCTAAGTTGGATGTTATCTTCGGTCCTCTTTATTCAGAGCAGGTAAAGCCTTTGGCTGATTTCTGTCGTACGTATGATATAAAACTCGTCATTCCATTCTCAATAACAGCGACTGATGTGGAGACGAATCCAAATGTTTTCCAGGTTTATCAAACTGATGCTTCGTTAACGAATAAGGCCATAGCCGCTTTCTTAGAGCGTTTTCAGAAAACACACCATCCTATCTTTGTTAATTGCAAGGACGCAACAAGTCAGGTGGGCGACTTCACAACAACTTTGAGAAGACAGCTCGATTTACAGAAGATTAAGTATAATCTTACGAGTTCAAAGTCATCAGATGCAGATTTCTCAAAGCATTTTGAGTCAACTCGTCCAAATGTTGTAGTTATCAATTCAGAGAAGAGTCCGCAGTTGAATGAGGTCTTTGCGAAGTTAAATCAGTTGAAGAAATCACGTCCTGGTGTGGCTGTCAGCCTGTTTGGATACAATCAGTGGTTTGTCTATCAAGATTATGATCTTGACCAGTTCTTCAAGTATAACACTTATATCCCATCTACCTATTACTATAATAAGGCAGCAGATAAAACAAAGGAGTTGGAGGCAAAATATACAGAACAGTATGGCGAGCCGATGTCAAAGCAGTTTATTCCACGTATGGCAATAACAGGCTACGACCAAGCACAGTTCTTTGTTCGTGGTTTGAAAGCACATGGAAAGGATTTCAAGGGTTCTGCTGCCGAGGTTAAGTATCGTCCGTTACAGACTCGTTACGACTTTGTTCGTGTAGGACAGGGCGGGTATATCAATGATAATTTCCAACTGGTTCACTTTAAGACAGACCAGACAATGGAGAATCTTGTCTATTAATCTGAAGAAGAGTATCTTATCCCGAGATGAAGAAAATAAGCTCAAGAATATTAGCTGTTATCCTATTTGCGCTGCCACTGACTGCAGCAGCGCAGATAGGAGACCATCGTGATGACCTCGCCATTGGTGTTAATGGTGGTTATGTCCTCTCTAATGTGGGCTTCACTCCGAGTGTAAGACAATCCATGCACGGTGGGTTAACGGGCGGACTGAGTGTGCGTTATGTGTGCGAGAAGTATTTTAATACTATCTGTTCTATCTATGGTGAAGTCAATTACGCTTCTGTAGGATGGAAAGAGAAGATACTGACGGGTACTGATCAGTCTGTTATCAACTCTAACGGGGCCGCTGAAGAGTATTCACGCACTGTAAACTATATTCAGATTCCAGTTTTTGCTCATCTTGCATGGGGACGTGAACAAAACGGTTTTAACTTCTTCTTCCAAGCAGGTCCACAGTTAGGACTCTATTTGGGAGAGTCGACATCAAAGAACTATGACACCCCAAATCTTGCTACTGATGGTACTGGGCGGAGTAATGCGGTAATTGCACAGGAGTCAATGCCTGTAGAAAAGAAGTTAGACTACGGTATTGCTGCTGGTTTAGGAATGGAGTATAGCAATCGCCAAGTAGGACATTTCTTGCTGGAAGCCCGCTATTACTATGGTTTGGGCAATATTTATGGAAGCTCAAAGAAAGACTTTTTCGGCAAATCTAATTACGGCAATATTGTTGTTAAGGCTACTTACCTTTTTGACATTGTAAGAACAAAGTAATAATTAACCTATAATTTTATCATTATGTTTGAGAACCAACCTAAAGCACTGTACGCATTGGCATTAGCCAATACCGGTGAGCGTTTCGGCTATTACACCATGATAGCTGTATTTAGTTTATTCTTAAGAGCTAATTTTGGACTAACTTCTGACCAAGCTGGCTTGATTTATGGTGTTTTCCTTGCCTTAGTTTATTTCTTACCATTGATAGGTGGTATCATGGCCGACAAGTTTGGCTATGGAAAGATGGTGACTATTGGTATTATCGTCATGTTTGCGGGCTATTTATTCTTGTCCATCCCATTGGGTGGAGGAGTAATGGGCTATGCAGCAATGTTTGGTGCTTTGCTACTTGTTAGTCTTGGAACAGGTTTGTTCAAGGGTAACCTACAGGTGATGGTAGGTAATCTTTATGATGCACCAGAGCTGTCAGCAAAGCGCGATTCAGGTTTCTCTATCTTCTACATGGCTATTAACATTGGTGCACTCTTTGCTCCTACAGCAGCTGTGAGAATTAAGGAATGGGCAGAGCATTCGCTTGGTTATTCTGGTAATGATGCTTACCACTTCTCTTTTGCAGTTGCTTGTGTGTCATTGATTGTGTCAATGATGATTTATTATGCGTTCCGCAGCACATTCAAACATGTTGAGGCAGGTGCAGGTAAGAGCAAGAAAACTGACACAGCTGGTACTGAGGAAGAACTTACTCCACAGCAGACTAAGGAACGTATTGTTGCTCTTTGTCTTGTTTTTGCTGTCGTTATCTTCTTCTGGATGTCATTCCACCAGAATGGTCTTACTCTAACTTACTTTGCTGATGAGTTTGTAAATCCAAAGTCAGAAGGTGTTCAGACTATGGCATTTGACGTAATCAACCTTGTGATGATTATCTTCATGGTTTATAGTCTTATGTCATTCTTTCAGAGCAAGACCTCTAAGGCTAAGCTGATTTCTACTATTGTATTCCTTGCAGCCGTAGGAGTATTGGTTTATAAGTATCATAACATCGGTGGTCCTGTTGATGTTAGTGCTCCTATCTTCCAGCAGTTTAACCCATTCTATGTAGTAGCTTTGACTCCTGTAAGTATGGCAATCTTTGGTGCTTTAGCAGCTAAAGGTAAGGAACCAAAGGCTCCTCGTAAGATAGCTTACGGTATGATTATTGCTGGTTGTGCTTATCTGCTTATGGTTTTGGCATCACGTGGTTTGCTAACTCCTAATGCGCAGGCTGCAGCAAAGGCTGCAGGAGAGACTGTTCCATTTGCTTCTGGTAACTGGCTGATTGGTACCTATCTCATTCTTACATTCGGTGAGCTGTTGCTGAGTCCTATGGGTATCAGCTTCGTTAGTAAGGTTGCACCTCCAAAGTATAAGGGCGCGATGATGGGTGGATGGTTTGTTGCTACAGCCATCGGTAACCTGCTTGTTAGTGTCGGCGGATTCTTGTGGAATGACATACCTCTGACAATTGTATGGGCTGTCTTTATCATCCTTTGTTTCGTCTCTGCTGGCTTCATGTTCTTGATGATGAAACGTTTGGAGAAGGTTGCATAGTAAAATACAAGAGTGAACGTATGACTACTGTAAACGAGTCTTTTGATATAGTTTTCTGGTAGTTTCATACAATGATATAAAAAGGGCTGAGCTCAATGGATGAGTTCAGCCTTTTTATTTGTCTACTTATAATATCGACGTTTGGTGGTATAGTCATAATGAGTCTCTATTTTCTATGTTATTGTTATCAGATAGCGTATAGAATCCGGCTATCTGCTTATAGCAGATTAGAGGACGTACGCATGTGGTAGATAACAGCGTTAAGGTAATAGCTTTCAAAGTGGTTGACACTTCTCCTAAAAATGGTTGACCCTTTTGCTCAAAAAGGTCAACCTTTTTCTTCAAAAGGGTTGAGCTTTTTAAAAATCAGTCGACTGTCTTAAAAGATTCAGTCGACTGATTTATGTTGCAGTGTGTCTTAATACCACCAAGAAACGCCTGTGAAGGGAGGTGTTATCAATCTGTTGTGATAGGATTAATGCTTATCAAGGCGTGAATTTATAATTTTTCTTTCAAATACTTACCTGTCAGACTCTCCTTGCAGCGAGCCACCTCTTCTGGTGTTGCAGCTATTACGAGGTTTCCGCCCTTATCACCTCCATCAGGACCAAGGTCGATGACATGGTCGGCACACTTGATAACATCAAGGTTGTGTTCGATAACCAATATGGTGTGGCCACGTTCGATAAGCGCATTGAAAGCATGGAGTAGCCGATCGATATCATGGAAGTGCAGACCCGTTGTTGGTTCATCAAAGATAAAGAGAGTTGGGTCTTGCTGTTCCTGTCCGATGAAGTAGGCGAGTTTCACACGTTGGTTCTCACCGCCAGATAGGGTAGAAGAACTTTGTCCGAGTTTGATGTAGCCCAATCCAACATCTTCCAACGGTTTAAGTTTGTTGACAATCGCTTTGCGCTTGTGCTCACCGAAGAATTGAATAGCCTCAGACACTGTCATGTTCAAGACATCATTGATATTCTTACCTTGGAACTGTACGTCGAGAATCTCACGTTTGAAACGTTGTCCGTGACACTCCTCACATTCCAAGACAAGGTCTGCCATAAACTGCATCTCTACTGTAATGACACCAGCACCCTTACATTCTTCGCAGCGACCACCCTCAGTGTTGAATGAGAAATACTGTGGTGTGTAGCCCATCTGCTTTGATAACTGCTGGTCAGCAAATAGCTTTCTGATTTCGTCGTATGCCTTCACGTATGTCGCAGGGTTAGAGCGTGTACTCTTACCGATAGGGTTCTGATCAACAAATTCCACGTGTTTAATCTGTTTCCAGTCACCTCCAAGAGAAGAATATTCGCCAGGTGTGTCGGCAACCTCATCTAAATGACGTTTGAGGGCAGGGTAGAGAATTCCTTTCACAAGGGAAGACTTACCGCTACCACTAACTCCTGTCACCACAGTAAAGACGTTCAGAGGAAACTTTACATCTACTCCTTTGAGATTATTCATGCGAGCGCCCTTTAGTTCTATGGCCATATTCCATGGTCGACGACTCTTTGGTACTTCGATAACCTCCGCTCCCGTCAGATATTTAATGGTGTATGAACGAGGATACTTCTCAAGGAGTTGCTTTGACTCAGCATTGTTTTTATCATTGATGTCTCCCTCTATTCGTTTGATGTCAGATACTTTACCTTCAAATACAATCTCTCCACCCAATCGTCCAGCATCTGGGCCGACATCAATTAAGTAGTCGGCTGCACGCATAATCTCTTCGTCATGCTCTACGACAACCACGGTGTTGCCTAATGCTTGAAGTTCCTTGAGTACGTGGATAAGTCGATCGGTGTCTCGACTATGCAAGCCAATGGAAGGTTCGTCAAGTATATAGAGTGAGCCGACGAGTGAGGAGCCAAGGGAAGTTGTGAGGTTGATGCGCTGACTTTCACCACCACTCAGTGTGTTTGATTGGCGGTTGAGGGTGAGATAGCCCAATCCTACATCCAAAAGGAACTGCAAACGACTTGTTATCTCGGTCATTAGTCGCTTGCTGACCTCTTGCTCATGCTCAGTTAGTTCCAGTTTGTCGAACCATTGTTTGAGGTTGATAATAGACATATCAACGAGGTCGGTGATAGCCATACCACCAATCTTCACCCATGTAGCTTCCTTCTTTAGCTTTGTGCCATGGCAGTCAGGACAAACAGTCTTACCACGATAACGGCTGAGCATGACACGGTATTGAATCTTGTATTGGTTCTCCTTTACCATTTGGAAGAAGGTGTCAATACAGATACGATCGTGGATGTCTTTCTTTCTTTCGCTTGGCAGACCCTTCCAAAGGCTTTCCTTCTCATCCTTTGTTAGTTCAAAATAAGGCTTGAAGATAGGGAAATTGTCTTTTGCTGCACGTCTACAGAACTCATCTTTCCATGTTGCCATCTTCTCACCATGCCAACATTGTACACAACCATCATAGACAGATAGAGAGGAGTCTGGGATGACTAACTTCTCATCTATGCCAATGACGCGACCAAAACCCTCACAAGTAGGGCATGCTCCGAGAGGAGAATTAAACGAAAACATGTTGTCGTTCGGTTCTTCAAAGCGTATGCCGTCTGCTTCAAAGCGTGTGGAGAAATCGTAAGTAATCTTGGAAGGAAGAATCATCAACTGCATATTGCCATCGCCCTCATAGAAGGCTGTCTCGCAAGAATCGGTGAGTCGGGTCAGTGTGTCTTTAGAACTGTCAACGGATAGACGGTCGATGACAAGATAGATACTCTTTGTCTTATCCTTAGTTGTCGCTTTGTTGTTGTCGTCAGCAGGGTTCTGTTCCAGCCAATCTTCTATACGGATAAAGTCGTTATCTACATAGATACGTGCATAACCTTCCTGCATCTCCATTTCAAGTTGGTTCTGTACGCTTCGTCCTTCGACGATGTGGAGTGGGGCAAGAATACAGAACTTGGTCCCCTCTGAGTAGGACATCACTTTTTCTATGACATCTTCTACAGAGTGATGTTTCACTTCTTCGCCAGAAATAGGGCTGAATGTTCTACCTATTCGAGCATAAAGAAGACGGAGATATTCGTATATCTCGGTAGAAGTACCCACTGTTGAACGTGGATTACGGGATATAACCTTTTGTTCAATGGCTATGGCAGGGGGGAGTCCTTTGATGAAATCGACCTCAGGTTTAGTCATTCTACCTAAAAACTGACGGGCATAAGCAGAAAGACTCTCTACATATCGGCGTTGTCCTTCAGCATAAAGCGTATCAAAAGCAAGTGATGACTTACCTGAACCAGATACACCTGTGATGGCGACAAATTGTCCCTGAGGAATATTTACGTCTATATTCTTTAGGTTGTTAACCTTGGCTCCTTTTACCTCAATATACTTATTCATATTGCTCAACTTTATTCTATATTTACTCTTATAGACCCTTAAAAGAGATTTAAAGGGCTAATCGGAATATGCAAAATTACAAAAAAACTTTGGTTCTTTCTGATATTTACTTTATATTTGCAGCGATATTATATATTTAAAAGAACACAATTATGAGAGTTAAAAAGTTATTGGTTATTGCTTTGATGGCTTTCCCAATGATGGGTATGGCACAAAGCTCATACGAGCAGAAGAGTGATTCTGCTAACACGACACAGTTTGAGAACAAGCAGAATAGCGCTGTTTACCAGCAATGGTTGAGCCAGTATGAAGAGTGTGGTCGTCAGATTAATACTATATCTGAGCAGTATCAGCGCGAGGTAGAGAAACGTGGCTATCCTAAGAAGAAGACTGTTAAGGCTAAGATAGCACTTGTTAATCAGTATATTGGCCTGTTGCAGCAGCAGCGTGATTCTCCTGAACTGAATCAGGGAGTCGACCTTGACAAGGTGAATAGTAAGATTACTATGTGGCAGGAGCAACTTGCTGGTTTGACTGCTTTGTTGAAAAAGATTTAAAGAAGATTCTATCGTAATAAATAAGAGCTGTAACCGCATTAGCAGTTACAGCTCTTTTTGGGTATTATTGCTCCTCACCATCCGTGTTAAGCAGAATTTCCTTGTTTCCTTTCTTTGCTTCGAAATAAGGTGGTTCGTCCCTCAATGATATACTATCATAGATGAAAGGTGCAATGATTGTATCTTTACCATCAGGGAGTATCAAACCAAGTTTGCCGTCTAACTGGGCTATGAGTGGCATAGTACGTAAGTCATCGACATATACATAACAAGTACGAAGGAACTCATACTTTGGTTCAACGAGTATACGTCCTCTATGGTCAAGGATACCAAACTTTCCTTTCCGTTCGATAACCTCGTGATACTGAATGTATATCTCACGTATGAGGTTCAGATATTTCACCATCTTTCGCTTATCGTTGACCAATGTGACGAGGTATTCGAAGGTGTCAGAGTAGTTGGCCATCGCACGGGCTAAGACAATCTTCATGTCTAATCCTTTGATAGCTTTGCGATTCAAATCGATGTATCGGGCGATAGCAGCCTCTTTTTCCTTCATAGGAAGGTCTTTCAGATGTTCTTCAAAACGTAGCATCTGTTGCTTGCTGCCGTGCATAGCTTTGATATATCTGTGTATCTGTCGCCCCATTTCAATGCACACGAAATGGCGAATCTGCTGTTCCTCTATTGGGTCAGCGTATTCTTGGTTGAAATTGTCTTGCGTAATCATGGGCTTTTTCTCCTTTGTTTTTGCCAAAGATACTGACTTTTAATAGTTCTACCAAGGATTTAAAAGAATTTAATTCAAATGATTATCAATTGTCTTTATTTCTTGTCTTTGGATTAAAGGTGAAGCTCAACATCCTTGCCGAATGGCGCAAGTGACAGTCCTGCCATTTTGAAGTGTTGCTTTGCAAAAGGAATACCAATAATTGTGATGGCAAGAAGTAGTCCAAAGAAGATGTGGGTAAGACATGCCCATAAGCCACCAAAGATAATCCAGATGATGTTGAGAGGGATGGTGATACAGCCCGAAAGACTTTCTCCGTTTCTCACTTCTGCCCCAAAAGGCCAAAGACACAACAGTCCGAGCTTGAATGTCTGTACGGCTGCTGGTATACCGATAATGGTGATGGCAAGTGCTAAACTACCTGTAAAATATCCGATGGCAGCTTCTAAGCCACCGAATATCCACCATATAATGTTTCCAAGAATACGCATAATTGATTGTTGAATAATGATGTTGATAAGCAGATGACTCCTCTGCTTGAATATTATAAGGTAAGTTTTGAATCTAATTCTTACAATATCTTACTGATAACACTGGCTTCATCTTGTGTGTTGAGGACCTTCTGCGTATTGTATGAAGATAAGAGAAAAGATTCTCGATGATTGTTACATTATATTTATAAGACGACTATTGACCAACCTCTACGGGTAATGTTCACCAAACGACAAAGGTTGTTATGAAGATTATATGATGTCTGTAATTTCTTCTAAAGACTTTCGCTTTTTCTCATTCGTTGGACAGTCGTCAGCTATGTGACCGATAGGAATGATGGCAACAGGTTCAAACCCAACGTATGGGAATGTCTCCTTTAATTTAGCCACATTGAAATTACATACCCAACAACTACCTAAGCCCCGCTCTGTTGCAGCCAAGCAAAGATGTTCAGTAGCAATAGCAACATCAATATCGCCATGCTGCTTGTTGTCTTCTTTGCGTATCCAGTTGCTGTCAACCTCACGCATACAAATAATGTAGAGTGGTGCCGACTTGAACCATTCACGGTCGTAGCATTCTTGTAGTTGCTTGCGAGCTGCTTTAGACTTCACAATGACAAATTTCCATGGTTGTCTGTTGACAGCTGAGGGGGCCATACGTACTGACTCTAAAATATATTGTAAGTCCTCTTCTGATACAGGCTTGTCGCTATATTTACGAACGGAAAAGCGCTTTTGGGATAGTTCTAATATGCTCATAATGTGAAGAATAAAAGCCTTTCAACGGGGAGAAGGCTATGAGATACGATGTTGTTGATGCTTTTTCTATGGAGGATTTTAGCTATTGTAATTCCTCCTTATAATATAATATCGCCTTAATGGCAATCTGTTCAGCTTCCTCGATGGTGCAATTTAGTCTTCCACCTGATGCGTCAGCGTGACCGCCACCATTAAAGAACTTTGCTGCCATCGGTTGACAGTGGAAGCCATTGCAAGAACGAAGACTCACGAGTACGGTCTTAGGCTTCTCTGTATCTTCTCGTAATGAGATACTTAGTTTAAGTCCTTTAATCTGCTGTGGAATATTAACAAGTCCCTCCATGTCACCCTTAATAAAATGGAACTGTGCCATCTCTTCTTTTGTTACGGTGTAGTAAGACGCATGTAACTCTTCAATCACCTTCATCTTATTGAGGATAATGTGTGCACGGAGGCGGAGGGCATTGGTAGAGTAGTTATGGAATACACGGTTATAAATCTCGTCCTTATCAATATGCTTTGCGAGAAGCTGACCGATAATATAGAATATTTCTGGGCGTGAAGAATTATAGGTGAAGCCACCTGTGTCGGTCATCATACCACAATAAATGCAAGACGCACATTGGGTTGTCATCTTCTCGTAGCCATCTAACTGACTAATCAGACGGAAGACAATCTCACAGGTACTTGACATCTCTGGGTGTGAAACCGTCAGTGCGTTGTTTGTCTCAGGTTCTAAGTGGTGGTCGATGAGTAGGCGAGGGGCCTTGGAAGAGTCCAATACCTCTTGCATCGTATCTACACGAGAACGCTGGTTGAAGTCAAGACAGCAAACGAGGTCTGCTTCCTTAAATGCTTTCTCTACCTCTTTGGGTCGTCTGTCATAACGGATAATGGAATTATGTCCTGGTAGCCAATGCAGGAAATCGGGTGTGGCATCAGGCAGACACACCTTTATATTAGTCTTGCCAATCTGGTTCAGATAGTGCATCCATGCCAGTGACGAACCTGTTGCGTCACCGTCAGGCGACTTATGTGCACAGATTACTATGTTTGTTGCATTGGAAAGAAGATTGCGAAGTGTTGCAATCTCTTCTTGATTTAGTAGGTTTAATTCCATTATAGCTATAAGCTTTGGTGTGTTTGAAATTGGTTGGGCTATTATGCCCGATGTGTATAGAGATGTAAGAAATAAAAAAACCTGCCTGGATACCCGTCTTACATCTTGAATAATATCAAAGGATGTATGTGGAAATAGTACCCAGGCAGGGGTTATGAATTAGAACAATTTAGCAGGATAGGTACCATCATCAACCAGTGACTGAATCCTTTCAACCACACTCTGACGGTCGGCAGCGTAGGTAACGCCAAACCACTTGCTGGTAGTGTCAAGCACCTTCACGGTAGATGTACCATCGTTGATGAGCTTGTTTACCATCAATGGGATGAAGTATTCAGATTTTTTGTTCTCCATGTTCTTAGGATCAGAGAGGAACTCCTTAAAATAGGCCTCGCTGTATTCAAAGTAGTCTGGTGTGAAGCCCCATACATTCATAGATACAGGAGTGTTCTCGCCTACGGCTACCCACTCACCATTGTCGTCTTTATACTTGATTTCGCCATCTCTACGCTCAATCTCTGTACGCTCAACAACGGTTGTCAAGTGTCCTTCAGCATCGGTAGAGCAGATACCACGAGCAACAGTACCATTCTCGCTCAATGTGTTACCTACGCGGAAACCAACCATTGCGTACTTGTCTCTTGCACCCTCTGGGAGGTCAGCAAGGAACTTACCAATTACCTTGAAGCAATCACGGTTATAGAAGTCGTCGCAGTTGATAACGCAGAAAGGCTCTTTGATAACATCCTTTGCCATCAAGACCGCATGGTTGGTGCCCCATGGCTTCTCACGACCTTCAGGAACAGAGAATCCTTCTGGCAGTGCATCGATGCTCTGGAAAACAAGTTCTGCAGGGATATGACCCTCATACTTTGAGAGAACCTGGCTGCGGAACTGCTCCTCGAAATCCTTACGGATAACAAAGACAATCTTACCAAATCCTGCCTGAATAGCATCATAGATAGAGTAATCCATAATGGTCTCACCATTAGGACCCAGTTCGTCGAGCTGCTTCAGCCCACCGTAGCGGCTTCCCATACCTGCCGCAAGGAGTAATAATGTAGGTTTCATTTTCTTTATTATTTCGTTAAACTATATTTTATGTTCTGATTGCAAAGGTAAGAAAAATATAGGATAAACTATTATTTTGTATTGTGAATTATGGGGACTCTTCTGAGATTTGGTGTGATAAACTAAAGCTCTTATATAATGGCATTCAAAACATCTATCAAGCCACTTGTATTCTTTTTCTCACAGAACTACACAGACGAACAGATTTCACAAAGACGCACAGAGACATTAAGTCAACCGATGACACAGAACGATATAACCAAAATTAGCAGAAAGGTTCTGTGCTATCTGTCGTCGCTTGTCGGCGTTTGTGGGTTCTCCCTGTGAGCAAAAAGGCTTCTGTTCATCTGTGAAAATCTGTGAGAAATAAAATTCCCAACGAGCTACCACAAAAAAACTTGCCCCATGACACCAACCATGGTGCCAGGGGCAAGAAACGAAAATTAAATTACCGATGTATCGTCATTGATATCACATCAATGGCTTCCCGCTGGAAACATAATTAAAACTAAATTAATCAATTCAGTATTATTAAAACCGAACTATTTTCTTTTCTTGAATATTGGCCCTATTAGGCCCTATTAGGCTCATTAGCCTTATTAGCCTTATTAGCCTCATTAGGCCTTATTAGCCCTATTAGGCCAATTAGCCCAATATCCTTTCCTATCCTTGGCCCGCTACTGGGCCACTTCCTCCTCCGTTCTTTTTCTTATCCTCCTTTTTCTTGTCTTTGTCTGTTTCCTCCTTCTTCCTCACCGACTCGTAGGAGTTTGCAGCAAGTTCTCGCTTCAATTCTCCGCCAGGCGTGAAGACGACACGAGGCTTAATGGTTGCGGTCTTAAAATCCTCCTCCTTTTCGGCTCCTTTGCTCGACAGTGTGACACGCATCGAGCCAAACTCGCCCAACTGAATGCTGAAACCATCACGGAGATAATGGGGCAGACAATCGATAAAGTTATACAACACGTTCGACACATCACCACGCGTCAAGGACGAACGCCCCGCAATGTCACGTGCAATGTCGTCGAGCGACTTATGCCCAAGATTAACAGGATTAGCATAAAACTTCACTTCCTCCCGCTTTTGCGGATTTTTCTTTGGTACTAAACGAATTTTCATGATTCTTTCGACTTTAAATTATTAATACTATTGTTGTTTATCATAGCGTAGGGCAGCACGCTTCTGCAGCTTTCTTCGTGCATCTTCATGCTACCCCATTCTATTTTCTTGGTTTGTTTCCTCCCTTTCATCGTCTCTTTTTTCCTACTTTCTGCATCCTTCACCTGCTAAATGCGCATTCCCTTGCTGCGCAATGCGTATCTACGTGCTGCCAGATGCGGTGAGCGCTGCTGCTGAATGCGGTGAGCGCTGCTGTTAGATACGCATCTAACGGCTGCGCAATGCGTATCTACGAGTAGCTAAATACGCATCCGCCAACACGTAGATACGGTGAGCGCAGCGACGGAATACGCATTCAGCAGAAGCCCTGTCCGTTAAGCACTCCCTCCCCCTCGGGGAGGGCCGGGTGGGGTTTTACGGCGGTTCTTTAGGTGTCGCCTTTTAGAGGGCGACACCTGTAAAAGGGCAATCGCGAGGACTACTGAAACGCCTCTACCCTGTACCCGCGGTAGCGATCGGCGTTGCCCACGTTGACGCGAGAATCGGTGAAGCTCAGGCAGTACGCGTAGTTCCACATCAATGTGCTAGTATTTGACGACCAATAGACGCCAACGCTGCCAACATCGATCAGCTGACCACGGTCGTAGTAACCCAAGGCGGGCAGGTAGAAATAATTGCCTGCATCGGCAGCGGAAGGAAGACCAGAGCGGATACTATTGGTGTTTTCGTAGTACTTGTACGTTGTACGCACGTCGGTTGAACCGTCGGCAGATTTCTCGGTGTCGTAATGATGCTCGGCTTGTAATACGGACTTCTTCTTAAACCACATACCGCCTTTATATAAATGACCCATAGTAGTCCATAATTCGTCTGCGTCCCAACGGGGATCACCGTACATGCAGTACCAAGACATCTCGTTAACGTTAAGAAGACCTGCGCAACTCTGGGTTGCATCGAAGCGACCTAAACCGCCGCCCTCGTGGTAATAACGATGGTTAGGGTCGTAACTGCCTTTGGGATAGTTTGATGAACTGTTACCGTTAAGCGTTGGCTGGCCTGTGTTTCCAGACAAGTGCTTTGTCCATTCGTAACCGTACCAATATTGATTCTGAGCATCCCACATGTAATAATGGTCGCCATCGTAATTCGTTACGTTGAGGTCGGCCTTCATATCGTAGTAAGTGTTGGAAGCGTATGCAGTTGCAGGAAGAGTCTTCGTAATAGTACCCTCTACTCTTGTTGTAACGTTTTTTACCCAGTAACGTACTTTTAAGGTATGAGTTCCTGGCTTAATCACCATGTAAGCACCGTTAGTGGTTACGCTGGCTGAACTGTTGCTTAGTGGGAAGCCGTTTGGATTAGTACTACTGCCGCTTGTGGTCAAGACAATTTGTTTTCTGCCTGTACCTGCTGAAGCATCCAAAGCACCTGTTGTTGTATTGATGCTGTATGTCTCGGCAATATCGTTGTCAGAGGTTACCTCTACCTTAGTTAAGTAACAGTTATGCAGAATTGTGTTACTTGTGTAAGGCTGGAAGACAAGGTAAGCTGGCTGATGCTCTAACTGGAAGCTAAAGATGCTGCCGCCGACTGCTCCTGTTGCCGTAGCTGTACCGTAGTCGCCTGCAGTGCCGAAATGCTCGGTGTTGTCTGGGGAGGTTTGCGTCTGGTTAGCAGAAATGGTTACTTGGCTGCCGTTACTGTTCTTACCCAAGTAATAAACCTTATAGCTTGCACTTGCACCAAACTTACCAGGAACTCTATAACGGAAAGAAGCTACCTTCTGAGTTGGAGCGTTCGTACTCTTTCTCATTATGCCATCATCGTCCTTTACGTAGATATAGTCGCCTGCTTCCCAAGAGAAGTCGCTACTGTTATAATCCAATGACGTGCGGGTTTTTGCCTCGTCGCCTGCAACGAAAGTCGTAAGGTTCTTATCGTTGTCGCCCTCTTTATTGCTTGGGTTCTGTGCCACATCCTCCTTAGCACAAGATGCAAAAGTCAAGGCAATGCCGAACACGACAGCCAAAGACTTTAGTTGCGATGCAAATGAATATTGTTTCATTGTTTTCTTCATCATTTATTCGTTTTACTTTGTTCTTTTAGTTAATAACTCTCTGTTAGTCTTCCCATGATGTTGGCGCTTCGTTCTCGAAGTCTTCCTCATTCCATTGACTTGCCTTAGCAGCAGCTGGACCAGTAGCATGGTTTGCCTTTCTGTGCTGACCAGGCATGGATGCATCCATCAGATTAGTGGTTTCGTTTACGTGAACTATTTCAC